>CAXTTB010000348.1:0-4502 GCA_964246905.1 uncultured Acetobacteraceae bacterium
GCCCGGGTCAGCGCGGGCAGGCCGGCGGACACCCCGGCCAGGACGCCGGTTTCGGCGCGGGCCAGGCGTTCCCGGGCCTTCTGCTCTTCCCAGCCCGGCTGCTGCGGCGCATCCGGTCCGGCCGGGAAAACGTGGGGGTGGCGGCGGATCATCTTGTCTGTGATGGCGCGGGCCACGTCGGCGAACCCGAACGCGCCGGCCTCCTCGGCCATCCGCGAGTGATAGACCACCTGGAACAGCAGGTCCCCGAGTTCGTCCGGCAGCGCCGCCATGTCGTGCCGGGCGATGGCGTCGGCGACCTCGTAGGCCTCCTCGATGGTGTAGGGCGCAATCGTCTCGAAGCTCTGCGCTTGGTCCCACGGGCATCCTGAGACGGGATCGCGGAGCGCCGCCATGACGCGCAGCAGGCGGGCGACCTGCCGCTGCGCCTCTTCCGCCGGGTCCGTCAAGCGGCGTCTGCCAGCCGCACTCCACAGGCGTCGAACGTCTCGAACAAACGGGCTGTGGCCTCCTCGCCCAGGCGCAGATGCGGCGGGCGGATGTTCAGCCAGGCGTCGTCCCCGGTGTGGCGCGCGACCAGCGCCTTCAGTCCCGGGATCAGCGCCGCCGAGGTCACGGCCCGGCGCAGCGCGGTCAGCACCTCCTGCGCCGCCGCCCCGGCATCGGCGTCCCAACCTGCGTAAACCTGCGCGTTGACCGCGGAGGTCACGTTGCTGGCCGCCGAGATCGACCCGGCGCCTCCGGCCTGCAGAAGCTGGTGCAAATGGCTGTCATCGCCGCAATACACCTCGAACCCGTCTTGGGCGAAATGCTCGACATAGGCGCGGGTGTTGGCGAAGTCGCCGCTGCTGTCCTTGATGCCCTTGATCGAGCCGGAAAAGGCATGCAGCAGGCGACCGACCAGCGCCAGGGTGAACGGCACCGCGGACTGCGCGGGAAAGTGGTACAGGAAGATGCGCGTGCCGCCGCCCACGCGCTGGACGACCTCGCTGAACCAGGCGAACAGGCCGTCCTCGCTCGGGTTCTTGTAGAAGAACGGCGGCAGGACGAGGACGCTGGGGCAGCCGAGGCCGGCCGCGTGCCGGGCCAGCAGCACGGTGTCGGTCAGGGCCGGCGTGGCGACGCCGGGCAGCAGGCGGGCAGGGGGGATGCCGCGCTCGGCCAGGCCCTCCAGCACCGCGATGCGCTCCGACACGCCGAGCGAGTTGGCCTCGCCCGTCGTGCCCAGCACGCCCAGCCCGTTGCAGCCTTGCTCCAGCAGCCAGCGGCAATGCGCGGCCATGCGATCCAGGTCCACCGACAGGTCCGCCCGCATCGGGGTCAGCACGGCCGCGTTCACGCCGCCGTACAGCGCGTCCTTCATCATTCCGACCTCTGCTTGATGCGGCGCGGCACGCGCGGCGAGCGTCCGGGCCAGTCCACGACATGGTGCTCCAGCGGCCCGGCCCGGCGCTCGTTCACCACCCGCCCGCGCACCGAGACGCCCGCCGTGTGCACGGTCTCCGGGTCGCCGGACACCAGAGGATGCCACCAGGCGAGGTCCTTGCCCTCGGCCAGGCGGCGGTAGGCGCAGGTGGGCGGCAGCCAGTCGATGTCGTCCAGGGTATCGGGGGTCAGCGCGACGCAGTCGGGAACCTTGGCCTGCCGGGTCTCGTACTGGCTGCAGCGGCAGGTCGCGCCGTCCAGCAGGCGGCAGGACACGTTGGTGAACGACAGCTCCTCCGTCTCGTCGTCCCGCAGCTTGTGCAGGCAGCAGCGGCCGCAGCCGTCGCACAGCGACTCCCACTGCGCCCGCGTCATGCGCCCAAGCGGCGTCGTCGTCCAGAAAGGCCGGTCCATGCCAAGCAGCTTAGCCAGGGCCGGGCGGAACGGGAAGGGCTACCGCCGCAGGGCGCAACAGGAGCGGCTACCGCCGCGGGGCGCCGAGCGGCTGCTGCTGGATCGGTGCGGACCGCGGCGGCGGCTGCAGCGGAGTGGGTTGCAGCGACACGGGCGGGGGCAAGGCAGGGGGCGCCACGGCCTCGGTTTGCTGGCCGTACTGGATCAGCACCTGCCGCAGCGGGTCGGCGGCCGGGTTGGTCGCCTCCATGCCGAGCACGATCTGCTGCGCCGCCGTGGGCCGTCCGTAGTAGGCGGCGTTCCAATCGGATTTGCTGCTCAGCAGGCTGCCGCTCAACGACACGCCGGCATACAGCCCGCGCGCCCGGGTGAAGCCCACGATGTCGGCGCGGAGCGCCGCCGTGGTCGCGCCCTCGATCCCGCCGCCCAGGTCCACGAAGGTCGCGCTGGCGTCGGCGCCCAGCTTGAACTGGCTGTCCATGACCGCGCTCAGCCCCTTGTCGGACATGATCATCAGCATGACCTCCGCGTCCTGGATGCCCGCCTGGAAGCCGATGCTGCCGCCGCCCAAGCCGTAGAACGCCGGCGCCGACCACGACCCGGCGGCGTCCCGCGCCACCAGCACGCAGCTCCCGCCCTGGCCGCCGAACAGGAAGCCCATCTTGAACACCTGCGGGCAGATCATGGCCGCGCGGGCGCGTTTCAGCACATACTGCGCGTCCTTGCCGTCCCGGTTGTTCAGCATGTCCTGCGCCGCGAGCGTGGCGCGGTCCACCAACTGCTGCTGCTCGGACTGCGCATGGGCGGCTAGCGGCGCCAGCGCCAGCGCGGCCAGCAGGACGAGACGGTTCATCGGACACCTTCCTCTTGGAGTCGCACGATCCTAGCGCCGGATTATGGCGTTACCAAGCGGTGTTGAAGCGCCGCCTCAACCGTTCTGGTTCTCGAACCCGGGCGACTCGTTGACGGACGCCACGCGCCATCCTTCCGGCAGGCGCTCCAGCCGGGTGAGCGACAGGTTGTACACGGACAGGTGCAGGGAGCGACGGGCGTCGATGTCCATGGCATGGGCGACGGCGGCGCGGATGGCGCCGCCATGGCTCACCACCACCACGTCGCGCCCGTCGTGCTGCTCGGCCAGGCGCTCCAGCGCCGCGCCGACGCGGACCAGGACGGCGGCGAAGCTTTCCCCGTTCGGCGGCTGCTCGTCGGCGGCCAGCGGCCAGAACGGGTGGGCCGGCGTGGACAGGAGCGGCGGCAGGGCGGCATGGCGCAGGCCCTGGTAGTCGCCGAGGTCCTGCTCGATCAGGTCCGGCTCCACCGCGAGGTCCTGCGCCGGGTAGCCCGCCTTGAAGATCGCCTCCGCCGTGCGCCGCGTGCGGGACAGCGGCGTGCAGAGCCAGGTGGCGGGCCGGGGCAGGCGCGCGGCCAGCGCCTGGTACATCGGCACCTGCGCCACCAGGCTGTCGGGGCAAAGCTGCACGTCCCGCACGCCATACAGGGTCGCGCGCTCGTTCTCCGCCACGATGGCGTGGCGGATCAGCCAGAAGTTGGTGGGCATTATTCCCCTATGCTCAGAAGCGCGCCGCGCAGCCGGGCCTGGCGGAACTGGGCTGCGAACAGCCAGATCCCGGCGGCCATCCAGACGACGTTGAGGGCCACGGCCCAGGCAAGCTGATCCCAAAGCACGGTGCCGCCGAGCGCCGCCCTCATGCCCTCGAACACGTGCGACGACGGCAGGGCGAAGGCGATGGGCTGCACCGCGGCGGGCAGCACGGAGACCGGGTAGAACACCGCCGAGAACGGCGTCAAGCCGAACAGCACCGACCAGGCCAGCGCCTCCGCCCCGGCGCCGTGGCGCAGGATCAGGCTGACCACGCCGAGCGCCACCCACCAGCCCATGACCATCAGGTTGGCGAAGAACAGCACCACGACCGGCCCCATGGCGAACAGGTTGAAGGCATACAGCAGGAAGGCGAGCAGGATCGCCGGCAGCACGCCGGTCAGCATCCGCAGCACGGAAATCCCGATCAGCGCCGACACCATCTCCCACGGCCGGATCGGGCTGACGAACACATGGCCGAGGTTGCGGGACCAGAGTTCCTCCAGGAAGCTGATCGCGACGCCCATCTGGCTGCGCAGCGCCACCTCCCACAGCAGCACGCCGCCCAGCAGCGCGCCTGCCGCCACGACCGCCGCGTTGCCGGCCCGCCCGACCAGGAAGCTCGTCGTGAAGCCCCAGATGCACATCTGCAGGACCGGCCAGTACATCAGCTCCAGCAGCCGCGGCCAGGACCGGCGGTACAGCGCCATGTGCCGGTAGGTCAGGCCCCAGATGCGCCGCAGCGAGCCGCTTGACATGGCGCCCGCCGTCATGCCGCGACCACGCCGCGGCGGGCGATGTCGAGGAACACCTGCTCCAGGTCGTTCCGCCCGTAGCGGTCCAGCAGCTCCGGCGGCGAGCCGCTGTCCACGATGCGCCCCTGCTTCAGCATCAGCACGGAGCCGCACAGCCGCTCGACTTCCGCCATGTTGTGCGACGCGAGCAGGACCGTGCAGCCGCTTTCCCGCTGGTAGCGTTCGAGCCAGCCGCGCACCATGTCGCCGGTGTCGGGGTCGAGGCTCGCCGTCGGCTCGTCCAGCAGCAGCACGTCCGGACGGTT
>CAXTTB010000349.1:0-4479 GCA_964246905.1 uncultured Acetobacteraceae bacterium
GGCCCGCCGCCGCGGGGTCGCCTGCCAAGGCCCAGGCGGCCCGCCCGCCGATGAAACCGATGACGTGGCCCGCGCCGCCGGGCCAGGCGATGAACGCCATGTTGGCGCGGCCCTCGGCCATCTGCCGCACGAGGCCGGTGTCCGCCGGCAGCCCAAGCCGGTCCGGCCCGGCGCCAGGCAGCGCCACCTTCGACAGCAGCCCCATCGGCAGCCCGGCCACCGCCGCCTGCACGGAATGCGGCAGGGCCGGCGTGAAGCGGATCGCGCCGGAAGCCAGCACGCCGGTCGAAACGGTCACGATGCAGGCCGCCGCGCGGACCGTCCCACGCGCGGTCTCCACCCTGACCCCACCCGTGCCGTCCCAGTCGATGGCGGTCACGGGCGTGTTCAGCTCGACCTCGGTCGCGAGGCGCCGCGCGACGAAGGCGCCCAGGCCGCCGCGCACCGTCAGGTTGGGGCCGTCCAGCCGGTTCAGATGCCAGTCGCGCAGGCTCAGCGCATCTGCATCGGCGGCGGCGATGATGGCGCCCTCCCAGCCTGCGACCGTCGCCGCCCACGGGTCGTCCCGCATCGGCGCCATCGCCTCGGCAAGGCTGCGGTCCTCCCCGTCCGCCGCGAGCGCCGGGGCGACAACCGTGTCGAGGCGGTCCCAGGCGGCGTCGTAGGCGGCCTGCTCGCCGGCGTCGGCAAGGCGGCCGCCGACGAACAGGCGCTCATTCCGTGCGTCGTCGGAGTTGGCCAGCATGTCCTCGGGCGCGCGGGCGAAGGCGGTCAACGGGTTGCGCTGCGCCGCGTGCAGCCAGGACGCGCCGTGGTCGAACGCGGCATGGCCGAGCGCCGCCGGGCACGCGGTATAGGCCCGCCCGCCGATGCGCCCGGACGCTTCCAGCAGCACGACCGGCACGCCATGCCGGCGCAGGTGCAGCGCCGCCGACAGCCCAGCCGCCCCTGCCCCAACGACGACCACGCCGCCGTCCCGAAGCGCGCTCACCGGACGCCCCGGGCTGCGGGACGCTTGCGGCGGAGTCGCTTTCTCGTGCTCGGCATCGGGCGTGGGATACCACATCCCGGTGGCGCCGCGTCAATTGGAGGATGGCCCGGCCTGTTGACCGGCATTCCCTGATGCTATGTTTGCCGCGGCTGAATGCGAGGCTCGGATGGCCGACTTCTTCAAGGATTTCGAGTTGACGACCGTCCGCGTGGGCGGCGGCGCGCTCCGGCTGCGCCGCGGCGGCTCCGGCCCGCCCTTGCTGCTGCTGCACGGCAACCCGCAGACCCATGCCATGTGGCACGCCGTCGCCCCGGCCCTCGCGGAACGGTTCACCCTGGTCTGCCCGGACCTCCGCGGCTATGGCGGCAGCTTCAAGCCCGGCGCCACCGCCGACCACGCGCCTTACGCCAAGACGGCCATGGCGCGCGACATGGCGGAGCTGATGACGGCGCTCGGCCACGAGCGGTTCGGCATGGTCAGCCACGACCGCGGCGCGCGGGTGGCGCACCGGCTGGCCCTCGACAACCCGGGCCGGGTGCAATCGCTCGCGGTCATGGACATCGTGCCGACGCTGGAGCACTTCGAGCGCACGGACATGGCCTTCGCGCTCGGCTACTACCATTGGTTCTGGTTCGCGCAGCCGTACCCGTTCCCGGAGAACCTGATCAACGCGGCGCCGGAGACGTGGTTCAGCGCGCACACCTCGCGGGAGCCGAAGCCGCCGGGCTTCTTCCGGGAGGAGGCGTTGGCCGACTACCTCGCGGCGGCGCGGAACCCGGAGGCGATCTCCGGCATGTGCGAGGACTACCGCGCCGCCGCCTCCATCGACCTGGAGCATGACCGCAAAAGCCGCGCCGAGCGCCGCCGGGTCGAGTGCCCGATGCTGGTGCTGTGGGGAGTCAAGGGGCACATCGGCACATGGTACGATCCCCTGGCGATCTGGCGCGAGTACTGCAACGCGGACGTGGCCGGCAGCGCCGTGAACAGTGGGCATTACCTGGCCGAGGAGGCGCCGGACGAGGTCCTGGCGCATCTCCATTCCTTCCTGTCCTGAACGCCGAAAGGCCGCCATGTCCAACGAAGCCCTCCTGCTGCGCCAGGACCAGGACGCCGTCGCCTGGTTGACGCTGAACCGCCCGGCTGCCCGCAACGCGCTGTCCGTGCCGCTGATGACGGCGCTGGAGGCGGCGCTGGCCGGCATCGAGGCCGATCCCGCCATCCGGGCCGTGGTCATCGCCGGCGCCGGGCCGGCGTTCTGCGCCGGGCACGACCTGCGGGAGCTGCGCGGGATGCAGCGGGACGCGCAGGCGGCGCTGTTCGCCCAATGCTCCCGCCTGATGCAGCGCATCGTCGGGCTGCGCGTGCCGGTGATCGCCCGGGTGCACGGCATCGCGACGGCGGCCGGGTGCCAGCTTGTGGCGAGCTGCGACCTGGCGTTGGCGGCGGACACGGCGCGGTTCGCGACGCCCGGCGTCAACATCGGCCTGTTCTGCTCGACGCCCATGGTGGCGCTGTCCCGCGCCGTGGGCCGCAAGGCCGCGATGGAAATGCTGCTGACCGGCGAGGCGCTGGACGCGCCCCGGGCGGCGGCGCTCGGCCTGATCAACCATGCGGTGCCGGAGGCGGCGCTCGACGACGCCGTGCGGACGCTGGCGCAGCGGATCGCGTCCAAGAGCCAGGTGACGGTGGGCCTGGGCAAGCCCGCGTTCTACGCCCAGGCCGAGATGCCGTTGGCGGAGGCCTACGAGTACGCCGCCGCCGTCATGGTCCGCAACATGGGGGAGCAGGACGCGCATGAAGGCATCGACGCATTCCTGGAGAAGCGGGCGCCGGTTTGGCGAGCGGGCTTCGGCACCAGCCCGGCGCCGCAGGGGCCGGTGCCGCACGCGGTAGGCCCGAGATCTAAATAGCGTTGATCCCTTCGAGGTTCATCGGCATCGGGAAATATCGGTATCCGTCGCCCACCTTCGCCACGTGCCCGGTGCCCGGCCAGGCGAAGTGGTAGGCCAGGACCGGAATCCGGTTGGCCGCGAACATGTCCATCATCCGCACCCGGCTCTCCGCCGATTGCGCCGGGTCGGTGTCGAAGGCGAACTGCGTCCGCGGACGCTCCAGCAGCAGCACCGGATGGTGCGCCAGGTCGCCGATGTAGCACAGCTTGCTGCTGCCTGAGCTGATCATGAACACCGAGTGGCTGACGGTATGGCCCGGCGCGCTCAAGGCGGTGATCCCCGGCAGGATCTCCTGCTCGTTCTTGTAGAAGGTGATCCGGTCCTTCACCGGCAGCAGGTTCTTCCGCGCCTGCTTGAGGAAGCTGGGGCGCGCCGGGTAGTTGGCGGGGACCTTGGCGTCGTCGGTCCAGTAGGCGAAATCCGGCTCGCCGATGAAATACTGCGCGTTCGGGAAGTTGGGCGTGCCGTCATCTGCGACCAGCCCGCCGCAATGGTCGATGTGCGCGTGGCTCATCACCACCGCGTCCACGTCGGCGGGAGCGATGCCAGCCGCCTTGAGGCTCGCCTGCAGCTTGCCCGTGGTCTTGCCGAACAGCGTGTCGGTTCCCATCCCGGTGTCGAACAGCACCACCCGGTCGCCGAAGTTCACCACCAGCACGTTCTGCTCAAGCACCGCGTTGTCGGTGCGCAAGAAGTTCGCCGTCAACTCACGGCTGATCTCGTCCTTGGTGATATTGATGAAGGAGGCGTTCGGGTCGCCCAAGGGCAACTGCCCATCCGTCACCACCGTGCACTCGGCCGAGCCAAGCTTGAAGCGGTAGAAATATGGCGCCTGGGCCTGGCTCATTTCCATCTTCGCCGAACCGCGGCCTGGCAGCACGAGCGTAGCCCCGGCGGCTGCTCCCATCAGGACATGGCGGCGCGTCGGGCCGCCTTGCGAGTACATCGGCATGAAAGCTCCTCCTGCGTTTTGCTTGGGACGCCGCCTTGGGCGTCTGCAGGAAGGATGCGCCGTCGCGCAAGCCGAAAGCAACAGCCCGGCGCAGGCGGCCTGCCGCGTCAGGAAGACAGCCGCTTGTAGAACAGCGTGGTCGCCTCCGGCCGCCCCGCGGCATCGACGCTGTAGCCGGGGATCATCCCGGCCTCCGTCCAGCCGAGCCGGCGATACAGCCGCTCCCCCGCGCTGCCCGTGAGCGTGTCGAGCGTCAGCAGCGTGCGCCCGGCGTTCCTGGCCGCCTGCTCCGCCGCAAGCATCAAGGCCTGGCCGAGGCCGTGGCGGCGCGCGTCGGGGTGGACCAGCATCTTGGCGATCTCGGCCCGGTGCGGCTGGTTCTGCGGCGTGTCGAGCTGCACCCGCACCGTGCCGGACAGCACGCCGCCCGCCCAAGCCGTCAGCAGGATGCACCGCCCGGCCGCTGCCTGCTGCGCCACGCCGTGCATATACGCCCGCGCCGCGTCGAGCGGCAGCGGCGCCAGGAACGAGACCGACGCGCCGCCCTCGACGCAGGCCACCAGGATTTCGGCCAGCCGCTGCTC
>CAXTTB010000350.1:0-4478 GCA_964246905.1 uncultured Acetobacteraceae bacterium
GGCTGCGCCGGGTCGAACAGGCCGGGCTGCGCCGCGAGCGCCGTGAGCGCCTGGGCCTCGCGCACGCTGGACTC
Organism: uncultured Acetobacteraceae bacterium; assembly: GCA_964246905.1. Classification (GTDB taxonomy): domain Bacteria; phylum Pseudomonadota; class Alphaproteobacteria; order Acetobacterales; family Acetobacteraceae; genus CAHJXG01. Next base: position 75 of record CAXTTB010000350.1, read on the forward strand.
GCCCTGACGGTCCAGCCGCCGCGCCAGGCGGTCGGCCCGGCGGTTCTGCCGCACCAGCAGCAGCCCGAGCAGGCCGGCGAGGCTGATGGTGATGAGCGACAGCAGGGCGTCCTTGCGGCTGCTGTCCTCGGCAAAGGCGGTGAAATCGGATTGCGGCGCTGCGATCAGCAGCACCCAGTCCTGCCCGGCGGCGGGCAGGCGCGATGCGATGGCGACGTAGGGCACCTTGCCGACCTCGATGGTGCGGCTGCCGTAGCCATCGACGCGGTAGCGGTCGAACGCGTCGATGAGCGCCGGATCGGAGAGGGCGCTGGCCGCGGTGGGCACCGCCTGCCGGCCGTCCGCGCCGATGGGCCGCTGTAAATTGGGCGCCGCGATCACGCCGCCGGCGCCGTCGATGATGGCGGCCTGCCCGGTGCGCCCGATCTGCAGGGAGGACAGGAAGCCCGACAGCGCCTCCAGCGTGATATCGACCCCGAACACGCGGTCCGCCCGGTCCGGCTGCTTGAGGCGGATCGCCGCGGTGATGCCCGGCGCCTGCGTGGTGAAGAAGATGTACGGCGACGACCAGTACACCCCCGGGGTCTTCATGGCGCCCTGGTACCAGACGCGCTCCCGCGGGTCGAAGTTGTCCTGCGGGTTTTCGGTGCGGTCCACCATCTGCCCGGCGGCGTCCAGATGGATGGAGGACACCTGGCGCGCTTCGGGGCGGTTCACGATCAGCTTGGTGTCGGTGCCGCCCGCCGGGTTGCGCCGCACCATGATGAAGTCGCCATCGCCGGTGCCGATGTAGAAGCCTTCCAGGTTGGACACCTGGCTCAACATGCTGGCGGCGAAGCCCTCGATGGCCGTCTGGCCGTCGGAGATGGCGTTGCGGGCCACCATGTCGCGGGCGATCAGCGCCGCCTGGGTCGCCGGGCTGAGATAGCTGCTGACCTCCCGCGCGATGCGCGCCTGCAGCGCGTCCAGCACGGATTCGGACAGCGCCAGGGCGCCGGCCCGGTTCGCCTGGTAGCTGTAGGCCGCGATGCCGAGGATGGAGAGGATGACGAGCGCCACGCCCAGCACCGGGCCGCCGACGCGCAGGAGGGCCTGGCGCCGCCGCGTCACCTTGCGGCCGCTGATGTCAACGATCTCGTCGATGGCCGATGATCCATCCCGTGATGAGGCCGCTTCTGTCAGCGGCTCTGGCAGAGACCCTACCGGATGGGCGGCGGCTTTGACACCTAGTTGACGCCAGGCAAGCGGCTTTTACGGCGCGGCCAGGCTGACGCCCTGCAAGCGGATCAGCCCGTCCGGCAGCACGCGGTAGCCCTGGACCTGCCTGCGGGCGCCCATGATGTATCGCGGGGTGTAGAGGTACAGGATCGGCAGGTCCTCCGCCTGCTGCTGCCAGACCTGGGCGTAGAGCTTGCGGCGGCCGGCCGGGTCCGTTGCCGTCCGGGCCTCGTCCAGCGCCGCATCGACGCGGGCGTTGCTGTAGCCCGAGATGTTCAGTGCGCCGCCGGTGTGCAGGAAGCTCCAGGTGTTGCTGTCGGCGTCGAGCAGCCCCGACCAGCCGTTCAGGTAGGCCACGTAATCCCCTTGCTGCGTGGCCGCCAGCGACGTGCCGAAGTCCATCGTCGTCACCTGCACGTCGAACCCGCCCTCCTGCGCCATGGACTGCACGATCTCCGCCACCTGCCGGCTCTGCGGGTTGTTCGGCACCGTGAGCGGCACGGGCACCGGCGGGGTCACGCCGGCCTCGCGCAGCAGCGCCTTCGCCCGCGCCGGGTCGCGCGGCGGCGGGCGGACCTCCGGCACGAACAACGGGCTGGCCGCCGAGACCGCCTGCGCGTTGGGCGCGTACTGGCCGTTGAACACCACCTGCGTGATGACGTCCCGGTCCAGCGACAGCGCGAAGGCCTGGCGCACCCGCGCGTCGCGTCCCATCGGCTGCGCGGCGCGCGGGCCGTGGCCCACGTTGAAGGTGATGCCGGCGTAGCCGAGGCCGCCCGAGGACAGCAGTTGCAGCCGCGGGTCCGCCCGCACGGCGTCCACGTCGGACGGCACGATGTCGGCCAGGTCCACGGCGCCGGCCTGCAGGTTCGCGAGCCGCACGGCGCTGTCGGTCATCGGGCGGTACGTCACCCGGTCGAAGTGCACGCTGCCCGCGTCCCAGTAGCCGGGGAACCGCTCCAGCGTGATATGGTCCTGCGCCACGCGCTCGACGAAGCGGAACGGCCCGCTGCACACCGGGTGCAGCCCGAACTCCGCCCCGGCCGCCCCGGCGGCGGTGGGCGACACCATCATACCGGATCGGTCGGTCAGCGTCGCGATGAACGGGGAGGACGGCTGCTTCAGCACGATCCGCACCGTGAGAGGGTCAACCACCTCCACCCGGTCCATCGCCCCCAGCTCCGCCCGGCGGAAACTGCCCGGCAGGCCGGCATGGCGGTCGAGGTTGAACTTGACCGCCGCCGCGTCGAACGCCGTGCCGTCGTGGAAGGCGACGCCGGGCCGCAGGTGCAGGATCAGCGTGACCGGGTCCGCCCACTCGTAGGACGTGGCCAGCCGAGGCACGATGGCGAGCGTCCCGTCGAAGTCGAACAGCTTGTCGCACAGCGCCGTCATCACCGCCGTGCCGACGAAGGTGCGGCTCAGCGTGGGGTCCAGGATGTCGGGGTCGTTGTTGATGGCGACGCGGAGCGTCTGCCCCTGCGCCGCGGCTGCGCCGGCGAGCAGCCAGGCCGCCACGAAATGCTTAAGCTTCATGCACGGTGCTCTCCCGGGGCGTCCTGGCCTGCCTGGCCGGGTGGGCGCGTCGCAAGCGCCGTGCCGGGCCAGCTAAGCAACCTTGTGCAAGTTGGGACACGCATGCTCAGGATTGTAGGGCGGATCAGCGGAGCGCCATCCGCCTTCCGTCCGCACCGCCCGGTGGCGCATGGCGCTCCGCTTATGCGCCCTACGTTTCCGGGCCAAACGCGGAGCGTCAGTTCGAGTTGGCCCAGTCATCCATGGCCCAAGCTGCGAAAGGCTGCTTAGGTCCAGGATGACCCGCGGAGCATCGCCGGCGCGACGGGCCGGCAGTCAGGCCGGCTTGCGCCGGCCTGGTCGTACCCCGGTTACGGCTGGCCGCCCGAGTTGATGCGGTCCTGAGACTTGGCCTTCTCGTGATGGCCGGCCACCGCGCCGACCGCGGCGCCGGTCTTGGTGTGCCCGCCCATCATATGGCCGGCGACGCCGCCCACAGCGGCGCCCTTGAGGGTGCCGCCTTTCGGCTTCGGCTGGCTGTCTTGGGCTTGCGCGGCCAAGGGGGCCGCCATGAGGGCGGTGGCTGCCAGGCCGGCAAGCATCAAGGCGGTGTACTTCTTCATCGCGAACTTCCTGTGTTGACCGAGTGCAAACGCGGTTTCGTGATAAAGTTCGTCCATCCGGATGGCAAAAACGTGGCGGCGCCCGCTTGTCGGTTTCCTGCACTTGGAGACGAACCCGATGAAATCTCCTTCGACCTCCGTCCCCAAGGCGATGCAGCCGGCCTACGAGGCCGTCGTCGCGCTGACCGACGCATTCTGCCGCGACCATCTGAACGACGAGTATCGCGGCCTCGCCCGCACCATGGCCGCGGCCCTGTGCCGCAAGCGCCCAAGCCCCCTCGCTTCGGGCCAGCCGCGCACCTGGGCCTGCGGCATCATCCATACGCTGGGCCAGCTCAACTTCCTGTCGGACAAGGCGAGCCAGCCTTGCATGACCATGGCCGAGGTCTGCGCCGGGTTCGGCGTCGGCCAGAGCACGGCGAGTGCCAAGGCGCGGGTCATCACGGACGCGCTGCAGCCGAACCGCATGGACCCGGCCTGGATGCTCAAGGGCTTCGTTGACCGGAACCCGCTGATGTGGATGGCCGAGGTCAACGGGATGCTGGTCGATCTGCGCGAGATGCCGCGCGAGGTGCAGGAGATCGCCTATGGCAAAGGCCTGATCCCCTACGTCCCGGCCGACAAGGATTGAGACGGTGGCCGCCGTCGTAGCCAGGCGTCCGGGTTGGGCCGGGCGGCGCCATGAAGATTGGACAGCAAGGATCGGGATGGCTGCCGGGTCGGCGCGGCTCATAACGCTCCTGCCTGCCCCAGGGGAGCGGGCCTGAGCCGGGTCGGTGTCCGGCCGTGTCAACGAAGCCGTGCCATGGAGGCGAACATGGATGCTTTTTCCTTCCAGCCCGCGAGGCCAAGCGACGACGACCGCTACGCGGCAATCCAGCGCCGCGACCGCTCGCAGGACGGCGCTTTCTTCTACGGCGTGCGGACCACCGGCGTGTACTGCCGGCCAAGCTGCGCGGCGCGGCTGGCGCGGCGGGAGAACGTGTCCTTCCATCCCACCTGCGCCGCCGCGGAGCGGGCCGGCTTCCGCGCCTGCAAGCGCTGCCGT
>CAXTTB010000351.1:0-4473 GCA_964246905.1 uncultured Acetobacteraceae bacterium
GTGCTGGACCAGGCGCCGGGCCTCGACCCCGCCCGTGCCCGGGCCGCGGCGGAGGGCTGCGCGGAGACGGAGCCGGAGGCGGACCTGGTCGAGGAGGTCTTGCGGCTGCGCGGCCTGGACCACGTGCCGCCGGTGTCGCTGCCCCGCGCCGCGACGGTGCCGCCCGCGGTGCTGACGCCGCGCCAGGTGCGGAGCGCGCTGGCCCGGCGCACGCTCGCCGCCGCGGGGCTGATGGAGTGCGTGGGCTTCAGCTTCATGGCTCGGCCGCAAGCACAGCTTTTCTGGCCTGCTGACTACTCGTCGAAAATCAGCGTCATGAAAGAGTCGCTGGGCTACGACGATGCCTTGACAATTCTCAATCCGATTGCGTCCGACCTGAACCAGATGCGTCCCACGCCAGCCGCTACCTTGGCGCAAGCTGCTCAGCGCAATGCTGCACGCGGCCAGGTGGAAACGCTGCTGTTCGAGATCGGCCCTGCGTTTCACTTAGCCAATCAGGAAAATTTGTTGGCAGTCGGCCAGGAAACCGTAGCGGCCGGCGTGCTGGCGGGCATGACGCCGCGGCACCCGCTGGTGCCCTCCCGCGGGCTGGGCGCCATGGACGCGAAGGCGGCGGCGCTGGAGGTCCTGCAGGCGCTCAGCCTGCCGATGGACAGCCTGAGCGTCACCGCCGACGCGCCCGGCTTCTACCATCCCGGACGCTCCGGCACCGTGCGGCAGGGACCAAGGCTCGTGCTGGCGACGTTCGGAGAGCTGCACCCGCGCGTGCTGCAGACCCTGGACTGGTCCGGCCCGGCGGCGGCGTTCGAGGTGTACCTGGACCGCGTGCCGGAGCCGAAGCGCCGCCGCCGCGCGCCCCCGGACCTGCCGGCGTTCCAGCCGGTGCGGCGCGACTTCGCTTTCCTCGTGGGCGCGGACGTGCCCGCGGACGCCGTGCTGCGCGCGGCGCGCGGGGCGGAGCGCGGCTTGACCGCGGCGGCCCAGGTGTTCGACGTGTACGAGGGCGACAAGGTGCCGCCGGGCCAGAAGTCGGTGGGGATCGAAGTGGTGTTCCAGCCGCGGGAGCGCACGCTGACCGACGCGGAGATCGAGGCGGCGGGCGCCCGGGTGGTCGCCGCGGTGGCGAAGGCGACCGGCGGCGTGCTGCGGTAGAGAAACACTGACTTTTCCGGGCGAACCCACTACATCGGAGGCATGACCGACACCCCGCTCAGCCTGATCCGCAACTTCGCCATCATCGCCCACATCGACCACGGCAAATCGACGCTGGCCGACCGGCTGATCCAGGCGTGCGGCGGCCTGACGGACCGGGAGATGTCGGCGCAGGTGCTCGACAGCATGGAGCTGGAGAAGGAGCGCGGCATCACCATCAAGGCGCAGACGGTGCGCCTGGCCTACAAGGCGCATGACGGGCTGACATACGAGCTGAACCTGATGGACACGCCGGGCCACGTGGACTTCGCCTACGAGGTCAGCCGGAGCCTGGCGGCGTGCGAGGGGTCGCTTCTGGTGGTGGACGCGAGCCAGGGGGTCGAGGCGCAGACGCTGGCCAACGTCTATCAGGCCATCGACGCCGGGCACGAGATCGTGCCGGTCCTGAACAAGATCGACCTGCCGGCGGCCGAGCCGGAGCGGGCGAAGCAGCAGATCGAGGACGTGATCGGCCTGCCGGCCGACGACGCGGTGATGATCAGCGCCAAGACCGGGCTGAACATCGAAGGCGTGCTGGAGGCGCTCGTGACCCGGCTGCCGCCGCCCAAGGGCGACGCCGCGGCACCGCTCAAGGCGCTGCTGGTGGACAGTTGGTACGACCAGTACTTGGGCGTGGTGATCCTGGTGCGGATCAAGGACGGGCGGCTCAAGCGCGGGCAGAAGATCCGCATGATGTCGAACAACGCCGTGCACAGCGTGGAGCAGGTCGGCGTGTTCACGCCCAAGATGGTGCCGACCGGCGACCTCGGCCCCGGCGAGATGGGGTTCATCACCGCCTCGATCAAAACCGTGGCCGACTGCAACATCGGCGACACCATCACGGACGACCGCGTGCCGGCCGCCGCGGCGCTGGCCGGGTTCAAGCCGAGCGTCCCCGTGGTGTGGTGCGGCCTGTTCCCGGTCGATGCCGACGACTTCGAGCATTTGCGCGACAGCCTGGGCAAGCTCCGGCTAAACGACGCGAGCTTCCATTACGAGGCGGAGACCTCGGCGGCGCTCGGCTTCGGCTACCGCTGCGGCTTCCTGGGCCTGCTGCACCTGGAGATCATCCAGGAGCGGCTGAGCCGCGAGTTCAACCTGGACCTGATCGCCACCGCGCCGAGCGTCGTGTACCGCATCCACACCACCAAGGGCGCCGTGGAGGAGCTGCACAACCCCGCCGACATGCCGGAGGTGATGAAGATCGACCACATCGACGAGCCGTGGATCAAGGCCACCATCATGGTGCCGGACGACTACCTCGGCAGCGTGCTGACGCTCTGCAACGAGCGGCGCGGGCAGCAGGCGGACCTGACCTATGTCGGCAACCGCGCCATGGCGGTGTACCGCCTGCCGCTGAACGAGGTGGTGTTCGACTTCTACGACCGGCTGAAATCGGTGACGCGCGGCTACGCCAGCTTCGACTACGCCATGGACGGCTACGAGGAGAGCGACCTGGTGCGGATCAGCATCCTGGTCAACCAGGACCCGGTGGACGCCCTGTCCTTCATCGCGCACCGCAGCGCGGCGGAGAACCGCGGGCGCAGCATCTGCGCCAAGCTCAAGGACCTGATCCCCAAGCAGCTCTTCAAGATCGCGATCCAGGCGGCCATCGGCGGCAAGGTGATCGCGCGGGAGACCATCAGCGCGCTGAGCAAGGACGTGACGGCCAAGTGCTACGGCGGCGACATCAGCCGCAAGCGCAAGCTGCTGGACAAGCAGAAGGAAGGCAAGAAGCGGATGCGCCAGTTCGGCAAGGTGGAGATCCCGCAATCCGCCTTCCTGGCGGCGTTGAAGATGGATGCGTGAGCCGGGCAGGACCGGCTTGCATCGCCGCACGGCGCTGCTATGGATGCGCCCGCGCTGGAGAGATGGCCGAGCGGCTTAAGGCGCACGCTTGGAAAGCGTGTGTACGTGCAAGCGTACCGTGGGTTCGAATCCCACTCTCTCCGCCAAACTGTGATTTTAACGAGTTGATTTTGCAAGTTTGTTTTGTGGCATGTTTAGTATGCCCCCATTTTTGTCCCCAAGTTCGTTTTGGCTGTAGCCAAGCCGCGCACCTACACGGACGAGTATCGGCGTCAGGTGGTGGACATGGTCGCCAGCACGGGCCGGACGGCGATGTCGGTTGCGGCTGAACTGGGCATCCACCATACCCTGATCTCGCGTTGGGTCCGGCGATATGGGCAGACGGGAGGAACGGTGACGGGAACAGCGCGGCCCATGCCGGCAGCGCCGTTGTTGAAGCCCGTCCCCGTGCCGCACGCGGACCAGGCGGCTGAGATTGCGCGGCTCAAGCGCGAGGTGGAGTAGCCGCGCATGGAGCGGGAGATCCTGGAAAAAAGGGATCACCATCTTTGCGTTCCCGTCACGATGAGGTTCGGGGTGATCGAGGACCATCGTGGCCGCTGGCCTGTGCCGCTGATGTGCCGCGTGTTCCGGGTGTCGGTGGCGGGCTACTACGCTTGGCGCAAGCGCCCGGAAAGCCGGCGCGCGGCCGAGAACCGGGCGTTGCTGGACGACATCCGCCGGGTCCACGCGGACAGCGGTGGCCGTTACGGCAGCCCGCGCGTGCACGCCGCCTTGCGGGCACGCGGCAGGACGGCTGGCCGCGGCCGGGTCGAACGCCTGATGTGCGCTCATGGCATACGCGGCCTCGTGGCCCGGCCCCGGCGCGTGCGCACCACCGACAGCCGGCACGCCTTCCCGGTTGCCCCCAATCTGCTGGACCGCAAGTTCACCGCCGCGGCGCCGAACCAGGTCTGGCTGGCCGACTTGACCTACATACCTACCGGCGAGGGCTGGCTCCACATGGTCGCCATCATGGACCTGCACACGCGCAAGCCAGACGCGGAGCGTCAGTCTGAGACCGTCGGCTGGTCCATGCGCGACCACCTGCGCGCCGAGCTGGCAACGTCGGCGCTGATGATGGCCGTCCAGCGACAGCGCCCCACTGTCGGCTTGGTGCAACACTCGGACCGCGGCATCCAATATGCCTGCACAGACTACCAAGGCATGTTGGCCGGAGCCGGCATCACGCCATCCATGAGCCGGCGCGGGAATGCGCTGGACAACGCGCCCATGGAAAGCTTCTTCCACGCGCTGAAAACCGAGCTGGTCCACCACAGAGCATACGCCAACCGCGACGAGGCCAAGCGCGACCTGTTCCCCTATGTGGAGGGCTGGTATAACCGCCAACGCCTGCACTCAGGGCTGGGCTACCGAACCCCGGCCGAGGTAGAACGGCAAGCACAAAGCGCAGCATAACCACTCCACGGAAGT
>CAXTTB010000352.1:0-4468 GCA_964246905.1 uncultured Acetobacteraceae bacterium
GGCTTCAGCGGCGGCGAGAAGAAGCGCAACGAGGTGCTGCAGATGGCCATCCTGCGCCCGAAGCTTGCGGTGCTCGACGAGACCGACAGCGGCCTCGACATCGACGCGTTGCGCATCGTGGCGGACGGGGTGAATGCGTTGCGCGGGCCGGAGTTTTCGGCCCTCGTCATCACGCACCACCAGCGCCTGCTGGACCATTTGGTGCCGGACCGGGTGCATGTGCTGTCGCAGGGCCGCATCGTCCGCTCCGGCGGGCCGGAGCTGGCGCGCGAGCTGGAGGCGAACGGCTACGCCGGCGTGGTGGTGGACGCGGCATGAACCAGGTGCTGCACAACGGCGCCGACGCCTACCTGTCGCGCTACGAGGGCCTGCGCGCCCGCCTGCCCGGCGATCCCGCGGTCCGCGCCGCCGCCGCCGCCGCGTTCAAGGCGGGCGGGCTGCCCAGCCTGCGCGACGAGGACTGGCGCTACACCAGCCTGCGCGCCCTGGCGGAGACCGACTTCCAGGAGCCGCTGTCGGAGGTGTCCACGGCGCCGGTCCTGGGCGAGGCCATCGACGCCCCGCGCCTGGTGCTGATCGACGGGCGTTACCAGCCGGGCCTGTCCACGCCGCCGGCCGGGGTGACGGTCACGCCGTTCGCCGAGAACCCGTACTTCGGCCGCCTGCCGGACATCAAGCGGCCCATGGCGGCGCTGAACACCATGCTGGCGGAGGACGGCGTGCAGCTTCATGTCGCCGCCGGGGTGGATGCAGGCGCGCTGGTGGTGCTGTCGGTGACGCCGGACGGGCACCGCCCCATCGCCTTCCACCCGCGGCACAGCATCCATCTGGAGGCGGGCGCCAAGCTCACGGTGCTGGAGATCGCCCGCGGCGAAGGGGCCTACCTGCACAACGCCGTCACCGAGGCGGTGGTGGCTGCCGGCGCCGTCTTGACCCATGTCCGCCTCCAGGACGAGAGCCTCGACGCCTTCCACGTCAGCACCACCTTCGCCGAGGTGGCGGAGCACGGCACCTACGACGCCTTCGTGCTGACGCTCGGCGCCCAGGTGGCGCGGACCGAGATCCACGCCCGGCTGATCGGGCCGCACGGCATGGTGCACCTGAACGGCGCGCAGTTGCTCGGCGGGCGGCAGCATGGCGACATCACCACCGTGGTCGCGCACGACGCGCCGAACTGCGGCTCTCGCCAGACGATCAAGAACGTGCTGTCCGACCGCTCGCGCGGCGTGTTCCAGGGGCGCATCGAGGTCGCCCGCGCCGCGCAGAAGACCGACGGCTACCAGATGAACCAGGCGCTGCTGCTGTCGCCGCAGGCCGAGATCGACTGCAAGCCGCAGCTTGAGATCTACGCCGACGACGTGAAGTGCAGCCACGGCGCGACGGTGGGCGAGCTGGACGCCGACCAGCTCTTCTACCTCCGCAGCCGCGGCGTGCCGGACGCGGAGGCCCGCGCCATCCTGGTCCGCGCCTTCCTGGCCGAGGCCATGGACCCCATCGCGCACGCAGAGGCCCGCGCCCTGCTGGAGCGCGCCATCGAACAGTGGTGGGAGCACCGCCCATGAACATGATGACCAAGCCCCCGTTCGACGTGGAGCGCATCCGCGCCGACTTCCCCATCCTGTCGCAGACGGTGCGTGGGAAGCCGCTGGTGTTCCTGGACAGCGCCGCCTCCGCCCAGAAGCCGCGCCCGGTGATCGACGCCATGGTGCAGGCCATGGAGACGCAGTACGCCAACGTCCATCGCGGCCTGCACTGGATGAGCGAACGCACCACGGACGCCTATGAGGGCACCCGCGACGCCGTGGCCCGCCTGCTCAACGCGCCGTCCCGGGACGAGGTCGTGTTCGTCAAGAACACGACGGAGGGCATCAACCTCGTCGCCCACAGCTACGGACGCGGCATCATGCGGCCCGGCCAGGCCGTGGTCATCTCGGAGATGGAGCACCACGCCAACCTGGTGCCCTGGCAGATGCTGCGCGACGCCCACGGCATCGAGCTGCGGATCGCGCCCATCACCGACGCGGGCGAGCTGGACTTGTCCGGGCTGGAGGCGCTGCTGCAGGACCGCAAGGTCGGGCTGGTGGCGGTCACGCACATGAGCAACGTGCTCGGCACCGTCGTGCCGGCGGCGCGGGTCGCGGCCTTGGCGCATGAGTACGGCGCGAAGGTGCTGTTCGACGGCAGCCAGGCCGCCGTGCACCGCCCGGTCGATGTGCAGGCCATCGACGCGGACTTCTACCTGTTCACCGGGCACAAGCTGTATGGCCCCACCGGCATCGGCGTGCTGTGGGCGCGGCGCGAGCTGCTGGAGGCCATGCCGCCCTTCATGGGCGGCGGAGACATGATCGGCTCCGTCAGCTTCGAGCGCAGCACCTGGGCCGAGATCCCGCACAAGTTCGAGGCCGGCACCCCCGCCATCATCGAGGCCATCGGCCTCAAGGCGGCCATCGAGTACGTCGAGGCCATCGGCTTCGATGCCATCACCGCGCATGAGGCCCGGCTGACCGACCACGCGCTGGCCCGGCTGTCCGACATCCCCGGCCTCCGCGTGCTGGGCCAGGCGCAGGACCGCGGCGGGGTGTTCAGCTTCACCATGCAGGGCGCCCACGCCCACGACATCGCGACACTCCTGGACCGCCAGGGCATCGCGGTGCGCGCCGGCAACCATTGCGCGGAGCCGCTGATGCGCCGCCTGGGCGTGGACAGCAGCGCCCGGGCCAGCACCGGCCTCTATACGACGATGGCCGAGATCGACGCCCTGGCCGACACGCTGCTGCGGGTGCGGGAGTTCTTCACCTAGATGTTCGACGACGTCCGCGACCTCTACAGCGCCGAGATCCGCGCCCATGGCCGGTCGCCCAGCCATGGGCAACGCCCATCCGTGTTCGACGCGAGTGCGAAGGGCGACAACCCGATGTGCGGCGACCGCGTGCAGGTGTTCGTGCGGCGTGACGACGGCCGGGTGGCGGAGGCCGGGTTCGAGGCGCGCGGCTGCGAGATCACCGTCGCCAGCGCCGATCTGATGTGCGAGGCGGTGCGCGGCCAGCCTGTCGCGCATATCCGGGCGTTGTCCGACCAGGTTGCCGCCATGGCCCGCACCGGGCATTGCGAGGCCTGCGACGCGGCGCTCCGCAACGTGCACCCGCTTTCGGCGGTGCACGAGTACCCGTCGCGCGTGAAGTGCGTGACCCTGCCATGGCTCGCTTTGCTGGCGGCCCTGGATGGCGAGAAGGAATCGACCAGTGAGTGAAGCCCCGACCAGCGGCCCGGCCGTCTCCACCTGGACCCCCGACGGCGAGGTCAGCCCCAAGCCGACCGAGGACGCCGTGCTGTCCGCCATCGCCACGGTGTACGACCCGGAGATCCCGGTGAACATCTACGAGCTTGGCCTGATCTACGCCGTCGAGATCGACGACGCCGACAACGTGAAGGTGGAGATGACCCTGACGGCGCCGGGCTGCCCGAGCGCGCAGGAGCTGCCGGTGCAGGTGCAGGACGCCATCATGGCGGTGCCGGGTGTGGTGTCCTGCCACGTCGATACCGTATGGGACCCGCCGTGGGACCCGAGCCGCATGACCGAAGACGCGCGCCTCGCGCTGAACATGTTCTGACGGAGCCTTCCGATGAGCGCCACCCAAGCCGCCGCCCGCCCGCGCCGCGCCCTGCCGCCGCTGATGAGCCTGACCGACGCCGCCGCCGAGCGGCTGCGGAGCCTGTACGCCAAGGGCCAGGCGGGGATGCTGCTGCGCATCGGCGTGGGCACCAAGGGCTGCTCCGGCCTCAGCTACGACATGAGCTGGGTCCCCGCCGCCGGACCCGGCGACGAGACCGTGACCGACAAGGGCCTGACGGTGCTGGTGGACCGCAAGGCCAGCCTGTTCCTGATCGGCAGCGTGATGGACTACGAGGTGAAGGACCTGGTGTCCGGGTTCACGTTCAGCAACCCGAACGAGAAGGGGCGGTGCGGGTGCGGGGAGAGCTTCCACGTTTGATTGGCCGCGACGGCAGCAGAAGGTTGTTCTCTGGTTGTGCTGCTGATCTCAAGGCCAAGTCGCGCCGGTGGCTATTCCCCCAGTCCTCTGAAATCAGGTTGTCGGTGAAGCGGTGGACTCCCACAGCAGAGAGGTGCTGGGTCTCCTACGGACGGCTTGGTTGAATGGCCATCATCGACCGATGATTTGCACCCATCCTACGGTATGGGTCACGTCGTCTCGTAGGATGGGTGAAACCCATCAGCAACCGCACATAGCTCGATCAATGATGCCGCCTGCATCAATTCAGATTTGCCGTGGCCACGAGCAGTTATGGAAGCCTCAACAAAGCCTTCATCCCCGCATGGCTATGCGTAAAGCCCAGCCGCGCATAAAATCCCTGCGCCTCCACCCGCTCCCGGTTCGTGGTCAACTGCATCACCTCGCACCCGGCCGCCCGAGCCTCCGCCATCGCGTGCCGCATCAACGCCGCGCCG
>CAXTTB010000353.1:0-4462 GCA_964246905.1 uncultured Acetobacteraceae bacterium
CAGCGCCAGCCGCCGCTTCTGCCCGGCCGACAGCAGCCGCGCGGGCAGGTCCGCAAGCGCCGCGAGGTCGAGCGCCGCCAAGGCCTCCGCCGCGTCGCCGCGCCCGACGCGGGCCGCAAGCGCCAGGTTCTCCCGCGCCGTCAGCCCCGGCTTCACCGCGTCGAGATGGCCGAGGTAGGCGGCCGGCGCCTGCTCCCGCAAATCCTGGCCGCGCCAGGCCACCTGCCCGGCGTCCGGACGCTTCAGCCCGGCGAGCACGCGCAGCAGCGTGCTCTTGCCCGACCCGTTGGCGCCCAGCAGCAGCAGCGCGCCGCCGTCCGGCACGGCGAAGGAGAGGTCGCGCAGCACCAGCCGCTCCCCCCGGAACGCCGAGACACCGGCGACCTCTAGCCCCGCATGGCTTAATTTCTGCATGACGCCTGTGTAGGTCGGGCCGGTCTGTGGACGCCAGCCCGCCACATATGGTTTATGACGTACACCATTCGACGCAGCCGCCCGCCTCGCTCCCCGCCGGGCGCGCGACCCAGAGGAAGAGGCACACGGCCATGAAGATGATCGGGCAAGACAGCCTGAAGACCCGCCGGACGCTCGCGGCCGGCGGACGGGACTACGAGTACTACTCCGTGCCGGAAGCCGCCAAGGCGCTGGGCGAACCCACCGACCGCCTGCCGGTCAGCCTCAAGATCCTGCTGGAGAACGTGCTGCGCTTCGAGAACGGCGGCAGCTACACCGTGGGCGACGCCCGCGCGCTCGCCGAATGGGCGCGCACCGGCAGCAGCACGCGCGAGGTGCCGTTCCGCCCGGCGCGCATCCTGATGCAGGACTTCACCGGCGTGCCCGGCGTCGTGGACCTCGCCGCCATGCGCGACGGCATCACCAGGCTCGGCGGGCGTCCGGACCAGGTGAACCCGCTGATCCAGGTGGACCTCGTGATCGACCACTCGGTGATGGTGGACTACTCCGGCACCGCCAGCGCGCTGCACCAGAACATGGACGCGGAGTTCAGCCGCAACGGGGAACGCTACAGCTTCCTGCGCTGGGGCCAGACGGCGTTCCAGAACTTCCGCGTGGTGCCGCCCGGCGCCGGCATCTGCCACCAGGTGAACGTGGAGTACCTGGCGCAGACGGTGTGGACCGCCGACATCGAGGGCAAGACCTTCGCCTACCCGGACACGCTGTTCGGCACCGACAGCCACACCACCATGGCGAACGGCATCGGCGTGCTCGGCTGGGGCGTGGGCGGCATCGAGGCGGAGGCGGCGCTGCTCGGCCAGCCCATCGCCATGCTGATCCCGGACGTGATCGGCTTCCGCCTGACGGGCGCCCTGCCGGAAGGCTCGACGGCGACCGACCTTGCGCTGCAGGTGACGCAGATGCTCCGCAAGAAGGGCGTGGTCGGCAAGTTCGTCGAGTTCTTCGGCTCCGGCTTGGCCGAGCTGTCTGTGAGCACGCGCCTGACCATCGCCAACATGGCCCCGGAGTACGGCGCGACCTGCGGCATCTTCCCGGTGGACAGCACGACGCTCGACTACCTGCGCCTGACCGGGCGGGACGAGGCGCGCATCGCCCTCGTCGAGGCCTATGCCAAGGCGCAGGGCCTGTGGGTGGACGGCACCACGCCGGACGCGGTGTACACCGACATCATCGAGTTGGACCTCGCAACCGTGATGCCGAGCATCGCCGGACCCAAGCGCCCGCAGGACCGCGTGCTGCTGCGGGACGCCTCCGCCGCGTTCCGCGCCGACCTCACCAAGGGCCTGGGCGTGCCGGCGAACGACGCCGACGTCCGCGCGCCGGTGCACGGCAAGAACTACGAGATCACCCATGGCGACGTGGTGATCGCGGCGATCACGAGCTGCACCAACACCAGCAACCCCTACGTCATGCTGGGCGCCGGGCTGCTGGCCAAGAAGGCGCGGGCGAAGGGGCTGCGGCCGAAGCCGTGGGTCAAGACCTCGCTCGCCCCCGGCAGCCAGGTGGTGACGGAGTACCTCGACAAGGCTGGGCTGAGCGGGGACCTGGACGCGCTGGGCTTCCAGCTCGTCGGCTATGGCTGCACGACCTGCATCGGCAACTCCGGCCCGCTCGACGAGGAGATCGCGGACGCCATCGAGGCGAACAAGCTGGTGGCGGTGTCGGTGCTGTCGGGCAACCGCAACTTCGAGGGCCGGGTGCACCCGAACGTGCGGGCCAACTACCTCGCCTCCCCGCCGCTGGTGGTGGCCTACGCGCTGCTCGGCACCATGAACCAGGACATCACCACGGCGCCGCTCGGCACCGGGGACGACGGGCAGCCGGTCTATCTCCGTGACGTGTGGCCGACCAACCAGGAGATCCTGGAGACGGTGCGGGCCAGCCTGTCGCGGGAGCAGTTCATCCGGCGCTATGGCGAGATCTTCCAGGGCACCAAGGAATGGCAGGCCATCGAGGTCGATGCCAGCAGCCAGACCTACCATTGGAATGACGGCTCCACCTACGTGCAGAACCCGCCGTACTTCGACGGCATCACCATGACGCCCGCGCCGGTCACGGACATCGTGGGCGCCCGGGTGCTCGCGATGTTCGCCGACAACATCACGACCGACCACATCAGCCCGGCCGGCAACATCAAGAAGGCGTCGCCGGCCGGCGAGTACCTGGGCGAGCGCCAGGTGATGCAGCGCGACTTCAACAGCTACGGCTCCCGCCGCGGCAACCACGAGGTCATGATGCGGGGCACCTTCGCCAACATCCGCATCAAGAACGAGATGGTCGCGGGCGTCGAGGGCGGCTGGACCCGGCACCAGCCGTCCGGCGAGCAGATGGCGATCTACGACGCGGCGGAACGCTACAAGCGCGACGGCGTGCCGCTGGTGGTGTTCGGCGGCAAGGAGTACGGCATGGGGTCGTCCCGCGACTGGGCGGCCAAGGGCACGGCGCTGCTCGGCATCAAGGCGGTGATCGTCGAGAGCTTCGAGCGCATCCACCGCTCCAACCTGGTCGGCATGGGCGTGCTGCCGCTGACGTTCAAGGACGGCGCCACCCGGCAGTCCCTCGGGCTGACCGGCAGCGAGACCATCGACATCCTGGGCCTGGCGGGGCTGCGCGCCGGCATGGACCTGCGCGTGCTGATCCACCGCGCGCCGGGCCGCACGGACGAGCTGACGGTCAAGTGCCGGGTCGATACCGACGATGAGGTCGAGTACTACCGCAACGGCGGCATCCTGCACTACGTGCTGCGGGAGATGGCCCGCGCCGCCTAAGCAGCCTTCTGCAGCTTGGGCCATAGATGGCTGGGACGTGTAGGGCGCATAAGCGGAGCGCCATGCGCCACCTGGCGGTGCGGACGGAAGGCGGATGGCGCTTCGCTGATCCGCCCTACGGCCCTGAGCGTGGTCGGCCTTGACCCGGCCTCGTCTTCTACGGGCGGGGCCGGACGCCAACCTGGCGCACCTGCCGGTCAGCCTCGACCTGCGGGCGCTCAGCGTGGCGGAGGGCGTGCGCGCGGCCCTGTCGGTCGCCGTCGTGGTCGCGGCGAACGAGTGGGCCGACTTCCCGCCGCTGGGCGAGGCGGCTTTGGCCGCTCTCCTGACCTGTCTGTGCGACCCTGGCGGACCGATCCGGCGCCGGGTGCCGGCCCTGCTGGCGTTCGCGGTCCTCGGCGCCGGCTTGACGGCCGGGCTGGGGCTGCTGCGCTCCGCCGGCCTTCCGGTGGCGGTGCCCTGCGCCTGCCTGGTGATCTTCTGCACGAGCTTCGCCCGCGTCTGGGGGCAGAGCGCGCTGCAGGTGGGCAACCTGCTGACCGTCGTCGCCGTGCTGGCGATGGACCGCACCATCAGCCTCGATCATGCCGGCGTGCTGGCGGCGTCGTTCGTCGGCGGCAGCCTGTGGGCGCTGCTGCTGACCATGGTGATCTGGCGCCTGCATCCGTTCCGCCCCGCCCGGCGGGCCGTCGCCGAGGTGTTCCGGCGCATGGGCGTGCTGGCGGGCGACCTGTCCGGGCTGCTCGCCGCGGCGCCGACCTTGCCCACGCAGGTGTCGGAGGCGTGGGCCGATCACGCCCGCGGGCACCGCCGCCACGTGCAGGACGGCATCGAGGCCGCGCGCACCCTGGTGCTCGACACCGTGCGGGCGCGCGGGCCGTCGAGCGCGCGCTCCAACCAGACCCTGATCCAGATGGAGGCGGCGGACCAGGTGTTCGGCGCCTTGATCGCCCTGTCGGACGTGCTGGAGTTCGCCGGGCCGGACCGCCGCGCCGCCGCCCGGCTGCTGCACACGCTGCGGCTGCTGCTCGCCGCCATCGCCGACGACACCGGCTCGGACCAGCCCGCGGACGACGCCGGACGCCGCGCCATGGTGGAGCGGCTGCTGAACGTCATGACCGGCATCGGACGGAGCGACGCGGCGCTGGCCGGGGTCACGGAGGCGTTGGCGGACCGGCTGCGCGTCGCGGCGCTGCTGACCACGCCAGCCGGCCTGGTGC
>CAXTTB010000354.1:0-4425 GCA_964246905.1 uncultured Acetobacteraceae bacterium
CTCATAGGCCGTCATGCCGGCTTCCCGCTGCGGCACCTGATCGAGGTCCAGCGCGATGCCGACGCCGCCCTTGCCCGCCATCTCCACGCTGCTGCTGGTCAGCCCGGCGGCGCCCATGTCCTGGATCGCCACGATGGCGTCCGTCGCCATCAGCTCCAGGCAGGCCTCGATCAGCAGCTTCTCGGTGTAGGGGTCGCCGACCTGCACGGTGGGGCGCTTGTCCTCGGTGCCTGCGTCGAACTCGGCGCTCGCCATCGTGGCACCATGGATGCCGTCCCGCCCGGTCTTCGAGCCGACGTACACCACGGGGTTGCCGACGCCCGCGGCGGCGCTGAGGAAGATGCGGTCCCGCGGCGCGATGCCGACCGTCATGGCGTTGACCAGCGGGTTGCCGCTGTAGGCCGGGTGGAAGTTGACCTCGCCGCCCACCGTGGGCACGCCGACGCAGTTGCCGTAGCCGCCGACGCCGCGCACCACGCCGTCCACCACGCGCCGGGTGCGCGGGTCGTCCGGGTGGCCGAAGCGCAATGCGTTCAGGTTGGCGACCGGGCGGGCGCCCATGGTGAACACGTCGCGCAGGATGCCGCCCACGCCGGTCGCGGCGCCCTGGTACGGCTCGATGAAGCTCGGGTGGTTGTGGCTCTCCATCTTGAACACGGCGGCGAGGCCATCGCCGATATCGACGACGCCCGCGTTCTCGCCGGGGCCGTGGATCACCCAGGGCGCGCTGGTCGGGAGCTGCTTGAGCCACACGCGGCTCGACTTGTAGCTGCAGTGCTCGGACCACATCACGCTGAAGATGCCGAGTTCGGTGAGGCTCGGGGTGCGGCCCATGATGGACAGCACGCGGGCGTATTCGTCAGTGGACAGGCCGAATTCCTGGGCCAGGGCCTGGTTGGCTTCACGGTCCTGCACGGTGGCCTATCCCGGTATGGTGTTGCAGGGCTGGGTAGTCACTTGGGGCGATGCGCGCAAGTTAAGGCGCAGTGCGGAACGGGGGACCGGCCCAGACGAGCGGGAGCGGGCTGATCCAGAAGCCGTCGCGGTCGGTTTCGGCCAAAGCCTCAAAGGCGACGGTGGGCTTTACAACAAGGCGGAACTCGTAAGCCACCTCGTCGCAATCGGGGCCAAGTGATGAGTCGTCCCAAGGGAGTGGGGCGGCTTCGTCAGGAACCGAGGCACGAAGATGAATTCGCCCGGGAGCGGCAAGGCGCCAGCGGAAGCGGATCGGGTTGTTGGACGAAGCTTCAAGGCTATGGGGCAGGAAGAAGCCGGTCTTGTTCTTAAAGAAGCGGACTTCACGTGGCCCTGGTTGCTCGGCGGCACCCGCAAGAAGCGCGCTCCAGCAGCCGACTGGCCCGTATTCTGAAAACAAATCTTTGGCCTCATCGGGCAGCGGGCCAGAGGCCGGAAGGTGGCGGCGACCAGTGGCGGCGCGAGAGCGGGCGAAGGTTGCAACGATCCCATTTGCGTGTTGCTTGGCCTTCGCCGAGCCGGGAGCTTGCTCGCCATGGCTGGTGTATTCGCCAGCTTCTGCCAATGCCTCGATGACCGTAGGGCTATAGGCAAGCTCAGTGCGCCAGTCCTGGAGATAGTCGGACCGTATATTCATTTTGACGAAGCGGCGGGTCCCACGGTGCCGGCCAACAACAATGACGTTCTCGCCGCCCATGCCCCAGTAGCCGGTCACGAGGTAAACCTTGGCACCCGGAGCGAAGTGCTTGGTGCCACGGCGGACCTCGGCGCCGCCTGGGCCAAAGGGGCGGTCCCTGACCACGCTGGCCACCGCGCACCAGGCGGGACGAGGCTCGCCGGCGGACTGCGGCGCTTCGGCCAGGCCGGCCTCGTCCTCCGTCATGCCGCCAGCGCCTCCGCCATGCCGGCGAACAGCGGCAGCCCGTCCGTGCCTCCCATCAGGGGGTCAACCAAATCCTCCGGATGCGGCATTAGGCCCATGACGCGCCCGTTTGGGCTGAGGATGCCGGCGATGCTGCGGGCGGAGCCGTTCGGGGCTTCGGGCAGGACAGCGCCCGCGGGGGTGGCATAGCGCAGCGCGACCAGCCCCTCGCCCTCCAGCCGATCCAGCGTGGCCGGGTCGGCGAAGTAGTTGCCGTCGCCGTGCGCCATCGGCGCGCGGAACACCTGGCCAGGCTGGTAGGCCCTGGTGAACGCCGTGTCCGCCCGCTCCACCCGCAGGTGGCAGTCCTGCGACAGGAAGCGGAGCGAGGCGTTGCGGAGCAGCGCGCCCGGCAGCAGCCCGGCCTCCGTCAGGATCTGGAAGCCGTTGCACACGCCCAGCACGTGCCCGCCGGCGGCGGCGAACGCGCGGACCGCGGCCATGACCGGCGAGCGCGCCGCCATCGCGCCGCAGCGGAGGTAGTCGCCATGGCTGAACCCGCCCGGCAGCACTACGAGGTCGAGGCCCGCAAGCTCCGTCTCCCGGTGCCAGACCATCCGGGGCCGCCGTCCCGACGCGGCCTGGAGCGCGATGGCCATGTCGCGCTCCCGGTTGGTGCCGGGGAAGATGACGACGCCGGCCTTCACGGAAACACCCTCACGAAGAGAGGCCACCCTCGCTGCCCTGGCACTTGAAGCTGTCATGCAGGGCGCGCAGCACGACGCCGGAGGCCTGCAGGCTCTGGCTCTCCGGGTGCGACCGCGCCCAGCCGACGACGGCCTCCCGCAACTGCACGCCGGTGATTGCCTGGGGCAGGCAGAGGTAGGCCGGGAGCTTGCCGCCCTTGCTGCCATCGGCCGGGCGCAGGTTCTGGTAGAAGCTGGCGGCGTCGGACACGCCGTTGATGTAGGCGGTGCAGTCCTCCACCACGCCCTTGTCCCGCGCGGTGCAGAGGCTGATGAGCCGGCTGCCGTTGACGGCGGAGAAGCGTTCGGCGTGCGCCGACCCGGCCCAGACGCCCAGCACGGCCAGGGAAGCGAACAGCAGTTTCATGATGCGATCTCCACGTGGAAGCCTTCGATAACCGTGTTGGCGAGCAGCTTGCGCGCCATGTCCTCGGCGCTCGCGCGGGCGCGCGCCGGGTCGTGCTCGGACAGTTCCAGCTCGATGACCTTGCCCGCCCGCACCTCGCCCACGCCCTCGAAGCCGAGCGTCTGCAGCGCGTGGCCGATGGCCTTGCCCTGCGGGTCCAGCACCCCGGGCTTGAGCATGACCGTGACGATTGCCTTCAAGCCGGGCGCCTTCACTGCATCGCCTCCGGCCCCTTCATGTCGTTGTTGCCGGCCTCCGGCAGGATGCCCAGGCGCCGGGCGACTTCCTGGTACGCCTCCTCGACCCGGCCCATGTCGCGGCGGAAGCGGTCCTTGTCCATCTTCTCGTTGGTCTTGGCGTCCCACAGGCGGCAGTTGTCCGGACTGATCTCGTCCGCCAGCACCACCCGCATGTCGTCCTCTTCCCACAGCCGGCCGAACTCCAGCTTGAAATCGACCAGGCTGATGCCGACGCCAAGGAACAGCCCGGTCAGGAAGTCGTTCACCCGGAGCGTCAGGCTCACGATGTCGTCCATGTCCTGCGTGCTGGCCCAGCCGAAGGCGGTGATGTGCTCCTCCGCCACCATCGGGTCGTTCAGCGCGTCGTTCTTGTAGTAGTACTCGATGATGCTGCGCGGCAGCCGGGTGCCTTCGGGGATGCCGAGCCGGGTGGAGAGGCTGCCGGCGGCGATGTTGCGGACGACGATCTCGAGCGGGATGATCTCCACCTCGCGGATGAGCTGCTCCCGCATGTTGAGGCGGCGGACGAAGTGGGTGGGCACCCCGATCTCGGCCAGGCGCATCATCAGGTACTCGCTGATGCGGTTGTTGAGCACGCCCTTGCCGGTGATGATGCCCTTCTTCGCGCCGTTGCCGGCGGAGGCGTCGTCCTTGAAGTATTGAACGAGCGTGCCGGGTTCCGGACCCTCGAACAGCACCTTGGCCTTGCCTTCATAGAGTTGCCGGCGGCGTGCCATGCCGTGATCCCTGTTCCTCACGCGGCCCAGATCGACCGCGCACGCCCGGGGTATAGCAGGGGGGAGCATGGCCCGCCACGCCCGCGGCGCGCAGGGCTGGAGAGCATAGGTCCAAGCAGCCTCGCCGGGATCGTAGAACGATCAGCGAAGCGCCATCCGCCTCCCGCCTGCACCACCCGGTGGCGCATGGCGCTCCGCTCATGCGCCCTGCACGTCCGGGGACCATGGGCCGGATCAACCCGGCGCGTCCAGCGCGACCGGCAGGAACGCCGCCCGGTCCGGCGGCCCGGCGGCGAACAGCCATTGGGGCGTTTCCTGGGGCGTCCCCGCGTCCGGCAGGCCCACCAAGGACGAGCATACCGTGCCGAAGCCGTCCTCCGCCGGCACGTTCAGCGCCGCCGCGCGGGGACCCGACCTGTCGGCCAGCAGCGCCTGCCACGCCGCCCAGTCGCCAGCCGCC
>CAXTTB010000355.1:0-1232 GCA_964246905.1 uncultured Acetobacteraceae bacterium
GCACGCCGTCCTGGTGGATGCCGCTCTCATGCGCGAAGGCGTTGCGCCCGACGATGGCCTTGTTCGGCTGCACGTCGAAGCCGGTGATGGTGGACAGCAGCTTCGACACCCGCAGGATGCCACGGGTCTCGATGCCGGTCTGGTATGGCGCCGCGTCCGGGCGGGTGCGGATCGCCATGACCGCCTCCTCCAGCGCCGCGTTGCCCGCGCGCTCCCCGATGCCGTTGATGGTGCACTCCACCTGCCGCACCCCGGCGCGCAGGGCCGCCAGCGTGTTGGCGACCGCGAGGCCCAAATCGTTGTGGTTGTGGGTGGACAGCACGACCTTGTCCGCCCCGGGCACGCGCTCCAGCAGCATGGTGAAGATGCGCGTCATGTCCTCCGGCACCGCGTAGCCCACGGTGTCCGGGATGTTGATCGTCGTGGCGCCGGCCTTGATCGCGGCCTCCACGCAGCGGCACAGGAAGTCCGGCTCGGTGCGGCTGCCGTCTTCCGCCGACCATTCCACGTCGTCCGCGTGCTGCCGGGCCAGCGTGACGGAGGCGATGGCGAGGTCCAGCACCGCGTCCGGCTCCATGCGGAGCTTGTACTTCATGTGCAGCGGGCTGGTGCTGAGGAAGACGTGGATGCGCTTGCGCTCGGCGGGCAGCAGCGCCTCGGCGGCGCGCAGGATGTCGGCCTGCCCGGTGCGGGCCAGGCCGCAGATGACCGGGCCGCGCACCGTGCGGGCGATCTCCTGCACGCTCTCGAAGTCGCCGGGGGAGGCGATGGGGAAGCCGGCCTCCATGACATCGACGCCCAGCTCGGCCAGCGCCTCCGCCATGCGGAGCTTCTCCGCCAGGTTCATGGAGAAGCCCGGCGACTGCTCGCCGTCGCGGAGCGTGGTGTCGAAGATGATGACGCGGTTGTCCGGCATGGCGCCGAAGCTGGGATGGTTGATGGCCATGGGTCGGGTCCTCGAAGTGCGTGTGCGAAACGGCTCTCAGGGCGTTCCCCTAAGCGGTGCCGGCACAGATCAGCCCGGCGGAACGCTCAGGGGCGGATAAGTCGAAGGAGGAGAGCGAAGCCGAGCAGGCGCACAGTGTAGCGCAACACGGAACGAAGCGCACTGGCGAACATCTGCAGGGACAGGGACGACAACACGCCGGCACGTGTAGCCCGCCCGTCCCCGCAGGGCAAGCGGGCGAAAGGCCATGGGCTTCGCCCCTGGACCCCCCAGGGGGCCGCGGCCC
>CAXTTB010000355.1:1242-4420 GCA_964246905.1 uncultured Acetobacteraceae bacterium
CCCCCCCCCCCCCGCCCCGGGGGCCACCGGCCCTGGGCCGCCCCCCGCCCCCCCCGGGGGCCCGCCCCCCCCCCGGCCCCGATCCCTTGCACGACACTCCGCAAACAAATCGCTTTTTCAGGAACCGGGGTTTGGGGCCTGCGGCCCCAACGGGTCCGGGGCAGCGCCCTGGCCTTGCCTCGCCCGACCACCCTCCAAATGCGATTGCCCCAACGCCGTCACGCCCTGTCCGCCTACGACGTGATGCGGGCGATGGCGGCCTCGATCCGGGCGGCGTCCTGCTGGAAGGCGGCGAGCCGGGCGCGGTTCTCCTCCACGACCTCCGGACGCGCCTTGGCCACGAACTCGGCGTTGCCCAGCTTGCGCGTGACCTTCTCGGCCTCCGCCAGCACGCGGGCGTGCTCCTTCGCCAGCCGGGCGCGCTCGGCGCCGAGGTCGATCACGCCGGCGAGCGGCAGCACGACCGTCGCCTCGTCCACCACGATCTGCGCGCTGCCCGGCGGCAGCGGGCCGTCCAGCTTCTCGACGGACGACGCCCGCGCCATGCGGTGGATGCTCTCCGCCCAGCGCGCCGCCCGCGCCATCGTCTCCGGCGCCGCGTCGCGCAGCAGGATCGGCGTCAGCACGGCAGGCGCGATCCCCATCTCCGACCGCACGCCGCGGACCTCGCCGATCAGCCGCACCACCCAGTCCAGCTCCTCCCGCACCGCCTCGGGGTCGGCGACCGGCCCGGGCTGCGGCCAGGGCGCGCGGATCAGGCTGCACGGCGCGCCGTAGCCCATCTCGTCCCACAAGTGCTCGGTGACGAACGGCATCGCCGGGTGCAGCACGCGGAGGATCACGCCCAGCACATGCGCCGCGGTCGCGCGCAGCTCGGCGGCATCCGCACCGTCGGGTCCGTTCAGCACGGGCTTGGCGAACTCCAGGAACCAGTCGCAGAAGCTGTGCCAGGTGAAGCGGTACGCCGCGGCGGCGTAGTCGTCGAAGCGGTAGGCCTCCAGCGCCGCGTCGGCCTCCGCCACCATCCGGTTGGCGCCGTCCAGCAGCCAGCGGCACAGGGCCGAGCGCACGGCGGCCGGGTCGAAGCCCGGCGCGGGGGCGATGCCGTTCATCTCGCAGAACCGGGCGGCGTTCCACAGCTTGGTGACGAAGCGGCGGTTGGTCTCGACGCCCGCGGCGCCCAGCTTGACATCGCGGCCCGGCCCGGCCAGCGCGCAGACGGTGAAGCGCAGCGCGTCCGTGCCGTAGGTGTCGATCAGGCTGAGCGGGTCGATGACGTTGCCCTTCGACTTCGACATCTTCTGCCCGCGCTCGTCGCGCACCAGGGCGTTGATGTACACGGTGCGGAACGGCACCTGATGCCGGAAGTGCAGGCCCATCATCATCATCCGGGCGACCCAGAAGAAGATGATGTCATGGCCCGTCACCAGCACGTCGCCGGGGTAGTAGCGCGCCAGCTCCGGCGTGTCCTGCGGCCAGCCCAGCGTCGAGAACGGCCACAACGCCGAGCTGAACCAGGTGTCGAGCACATCGGGATCGCGCTCCAGCGGCTCCTCCCGGCCGTAATGGGCGCGGGCGGCGGCCAGCGCCTCGGCCTCCGTCTTTTCGACGAACACATGGCCGTCCGGGCCGAACCAGGCGGGGATGCGGTGGCCCCACCAGAGCTGGCGGCTGATGCACCAGGGCTGGATGTCGCGCATCCAGGCGAAGAAGGTGTTCTCCCATTGCCTGGGGACGAACACGGTGTCGCCCCCTTCCACGGCGGCGATGGCCGGGCGGGCCAGGTCGGCGGCGTTGCAGTACCATTGCGTCGTCAGCAGCGGCTCGATGGGCACGCCGGAGCGGTCGCCGTGCGGGACCTGGTGGGTGTGCGGCTCGATGCGGTCCAGCAGCCCCAGCCGTTCCAGCTCCGCGACGATGGCCGCACGCGCCGGCACCCGGTCCTGGCCGGCGAGGCTCCGCACGAAGTCCGCGCCGGGCGGCAGGTCGAGGCCCTCCAGCGTGACCCGGCCCTCGCGGTCCAGCACGGACGGCATCGGCAGCCCGTGCCGCTGGCCCACGGCGAAGTCGTTGAAGTCGTGCGCCGGGGTGATCTTCACGGCGCCGGTGCCCTTCTCCGGGTCGGAGTAGCTGTCGGCCACGACCGGGATGCGCCGCCCGGTGAGCGGCAGGACGACGTGGCGCCCCACCAGATGCCGATAGCGCCCGTCCTCCGGATGCACGGCGACGGCGGTGTCGCCCAGCATGGTCTCCGGGCGCGTGGTGGCGACGGTGATGCCCTCGTCCGTGCCCTCGATGGGGTAGCGGATGTGCCACAGGCTGCCGCGGACCTCGCGCGCCTCGACCTCCAGGTCGGAGATCGCCGACTGGAACTTCGGGTCCCAGTTCACCAGGCGGCGGTCGCGGTAGATCAGGCCCTCGCGGTGCAGGGTGACGAACACCTCCCGCACCGCCTCCGACAGGCCGTCATCCATGGTGAACCGCTCGCGCGCCCAGTCGAGCGAGGCGCCGAGGCGGCGGAGCTGCTCGGTGATGGCGCCGCCGGAGGACGCTTTCCACTGCCAGACGCGCTGCACGAACGCCTCGCGGCCGATCTCCTGCCGGGTCTGGTTGCTGGTTTGGGCGAGCGTGCGCTCGACGACCATCTGCGTCGCGATGCCGGCATGGTCGGTGCCGGGCTGCCAGAGCGCGTCGCGGCCCTGCATCCTGCGCCAGCGGATCAGCGCGTCCTGCAGCGTCATCGTCAGCGCGTGGCCCACGTGCAGGCTGCCGGTGACGTTGGGCGGCGGGATCATGATGGTGTAGGGCTGGGCGGCGCTGCCCACGTCGGCGCCGAACGCCCCGGCGGCTTCCCAGCCGGCATAGAGCGCCGGCTCGACCTCGGCCGGGTTGAAGGACTTGCTGAGCATGGCCCCGCTTCTAGCCCGGCGGCGCGGCTCCGGGAAGCGGACGGGCGCTCAGGGTGCTATGCGCCCGACGACGCGCTCGATCTCGGCCCGCACCAGGCGCTCGACCAGCGGCGGCAGGTTGTTGTCGAGCCAGTCCTTCAGCAGCGGGCGGATCTCGGCCCGCACCAGGTCCTCGATGGTCGGCCCGCCCCGGTGGACGGCGGTGGTGCGCTCGGTCGCCAGCGTCCGCATCAGCGCACCAACCGAGGACGCGGCGGCAGCGGCGGCAG
>CAXTTB010000356.1:0-4405 GCA_964246905.1 uncultured Acetobacteraceae bacterium
CGGACCCGTCCGGTGGTGCCGGGACCTGGTCCGGGGTAGGAGGTTCTATCCTCACCTCGGACCTCGATCTTGCCCTTCAAGCTGAACCAAGACCGCCGCCGCCGCATCCCCAAGCAGAAGCACAAGGTAACGAACTGGCGCGAGTATGACGCCAGCCTGCGCCAGCGCGGCAGTCTGACGGTCTGGTTCACGGACGACGCCATCCAGGGCTGGCGAGCAGAGCCGCGCATAACCCAAGGCGGGCAGCCCTGGTATTCGTCC
The DNA here is from genome assembly GCA_964246905.1 of uncultured Acetobacteraceae bacterium. Classification (GTDB taxonomy): domain Bacteria; phylum Pseudomonadota; class Alphaproteobacteria; order Acetobacterales; family Acetobacteraceae; genus CAHJXG01. The sequence goes on from CAXTTB010000356.1 coordinate 262, forward strand.
CTGGCCATTTTGACGGCACTCACCCTCGGGGCCGTGTTCCGCCTGGCCCTGCGCCAGACCGAGGGCCTGATCGGCTCCGTCATCTGCCTGCTCGGGCTTGATCTAGCCGTACCTGACCACTCCACGTTGAGCCGGCGTGCGGAGACGCTGGAGGTGCCACGGCCAAAGCCGCGTCGTGACGGCGAGCCCTTGCACCTGCTGGTGGACAGCACCGGCCTGAAGCTCTGCGGCGCGGGCGAGTGGCTGGTCGAGAAGCATGGCACCAAGACGCGCCGGTCCTGGCGCAAGCTGCATCTCGGCCTGGATGCTGAGACCGGCCAGATCGTCGCGGCCACGCTGACCACGAAGAATGTGGACGACGGCGCCGAGGTCGGCCCCTTGCTCGACCAGGTGGAGACCTTAGTGGCATCCTTCACCGCCGACGGCGCCTACGATCAGGAGAGCGTTGCTGCGGCGGTGGCCGAGCGCCATCCGGAGGCGATGATCATCGTGCCGCCGCGGTCAACGGCGGTGCCGAGCGAGACGGCCGAGACTGCGCCCACGCAGCGGGACCGACATCTGTACAGCATCGCCGAACACGGACGCGCTGCCTGGCAGAAAGCCTCCGGCTACACGAAGCGAGCCCGGGCCGAGGCGGCCATCAGCAGGTTCAAGCAGGTGACCGGTGACGGACTGCGCTCGCGCACGGACCAGCGCCGGGCGACTGAGGTGGATGTCGCCGTCCATGTCCTCAACCGCATGCTGGAGATGGGACGCCCGATCTCCGTCCGCATCGCCTGACCTCCAGCGGGGCTGGGGTAGCTGCGTCTGCATCCCAGGTCTGTGCAACACGGCCGCAAGGCTCATCGCCCGACCGCGTAGGCCGGACGCCGCGGGTCGGCCCCGCCGGACAGCACGCCCGTCCGCTTGTCCTGCCGCGCCGCGCAGACCGCCCCGGCCTTCCAGGTGAACGCCGGCCAGTCCTCGACCACATGCCCCCAGGCCGCCAGCGCCTTGCGGGTGTCGGGCGGCACACGCTGCTCGATCAGCAGGGCGCCCGGGTTGTAGGCGTGCGGCTCGAAGGAGCCTTGCAGGCTGGCGGACGCGAACCGAGGGGCTTCGACGGCCTCCTGCAGGGTCATCCCGAACACGACGATGTTGAGCAGCGCCTGCAGCATGGCCTGCGGCTGCACGTCGCCACCGGGGCTGCCGAAGGGCATCAGCCCGCCATCCGGCATCCGGGCCATCGCCGGGCTAGGCGTGAGCCTCGGGCGCTTCCCCGGTGCCACCGACCCCGGATGTGCCGGGTCGGCCCAGCTCTGCGACCCGCGCGACGACGGGCACAGCCCGGTGCCGGGCACGACGGGGGACTCGAACGAGTTGTCGCTCGGGGTCGCCGAGAACGCGTTGCCGTGGCGGTCCACGACAGCGATGTAGGACGTGTCGCGGCTTCCCAGCTCCACTAGGTCGCGCAGGCCCTGCCCGGGCGCGGACTGGCCCATGCCGGACGGCGGCGCGGCGCCGAAAGCTTGGCCAGGCCGGATCAGGCGGCGGCGGGCAACAGCATAGTCCCGCGACAGCAGCGCCGCCATCGGCACGCTGCCGAAGCGGGGGTCGGTGTACAGCGCGTCGCGGTCGGCGAAGGCGAGGTTCAGCGCTTCGGCCACTAGGTGAACGTACTCCGCGCTGTTGTGGCCCAGCTCGGCCAGGGTGTCCCCGTCCAGGATGGCGAGCGCCTGCAGCAGCACGGGGCCCTGGCACCAGGGCGGGCAGGCATGGACCTCTATACCGCGGCTGCGGACCGACAGGGCGGGTGCGACCTCAACGCTGAACGCCGCCATGTCCTCCTCCGCGAGCAGGCCACCGTTGCCCGCGTGAAAGTCCACGATGGCGCGCATGATGTCGCCCTTGTAGAAGGCGTCCCGCGCCGCCTGTAGCCCGGCCCCGCGGCCCCGCGGCAGCGCCGCCGCCTCTTGGTCCGCCATGTACTGCATCGTTCGGGCGAGGTCCTGCTGGACGAAGCGGTGCGCGACCTGGGGCGGTTGTCCGCCGGGCAGGTAGATCGCGGCGCTTGCGGGATAGGCGCGGTACTTGGCCTGGAACTGCGTGACCTGGTCCACGAGGAACTGCGTCGCAGGGAAGCCGTCCCGCGCCAGCGCGATGGCCGGCCCGGCCGCCTCGGCGAACGAGAGCGTGCCGAAGCGTTCCAGGCAGGTGATCCATGAGTCGGGTGCGGCGGGCACGAGGCAGCGCAGCACCCCCTCCGGGATGCGCCCGCCATGGTGGCGCATGAAGAAGTCGGGCGTCACGCGCCGCGGCCAGCAGCCCAGGCCGCTGACCGTCAGCACCTCGTCCGTCGCGGCCAGGTAGGCCATCGCCGGCGCGACACCCGCGAAGTTGACGATGTCGCTCTGCACGACGGACAGCGCGATCCCGCCCGCGACGCCCGCATCGACCGCGTTGCCGCCGTTCTCCAGCACGGTGAAGGCCACGTGAGCGGCCGCATGGTTGGCCGCCGACACCATGTGCCTCGTGCCCATGATGCAGGGCCGCATGGCCTCGATCCCGCCGTCGAACAACGATCCCGAGAACGTCCGCTGCATCGTGCCCTCCCGTTCCCTCAGCGCAGCTTTGCGGCGGCGTCGCCGTACCGCTTGGCCACTTCCTCGTAGGCGGCCTCGGGCTGGCCGTTGCGCAGGATCATGCGCTGCAGCGCCTCGCCGGCGATCTCGTGGAAGGTCGTGAGGATCACTGAATACGAGACGAGCTGGCCGCGCGTCTTGACCAGGTTCGCCCACGCCTTCTGGTTCGCGGACTCGGGCGTTGAGAAGTAAGGGTCGGAGTAGGCCGACGCCCGCGCCACCACCTCGCCGCCCTGGGCCTGGATGGCCTCGCCCTCGGGACTTGTCATGAACGACACGAGCTTCCAGGCCTCCTCGGGGTGGGCGGACTTGGCGTTGATGACGAGCATGTAGCCGAATACCGTCTGCTTGCCCGTGGCATCGAAGCCAGGCGGCGGCGCCCATTGCAGGTCCTCGCCCGCACCCTGGCGGCGGATCGCGCCGAACCGCGCCAGACCAAAGCTCGCGGTGGCTACGGTGCCCGCGCGCAGCCCGTCATGCACCTCGTTGTAGCCGAACTGCGCGCTGGTCGCGGGCGTCGCCTTGCAGCGCCCGTACAGGTCCTTGATGACCTGCGCGGCGCGGACGAACGTCTCCTTGCTGAAGGCGATCGTGCGGCCGTCTGGCGCGAAGTACTGGCCGTCCGGCGCCAGCATCGTGCTCAGCATGTACTCGCCCAGGGCCTGGGCGCCGCCCGTCCCGCCGCTGGCGCCGAGCGGCACGGCGTAGCCGACCACCGTCCCGGTGCCGAGCTTGCCGCCCGCGGTGCAGACCTCGTCCCACGTCGCCGGCGGCGTCACGCCCGCTGCCGCCAGCAAGGACTTGCGGTACATCAGCAGCGGGATCCGGAGATCCTGCGGCATCCCCCAGTAATGCCCGTCGAGCTTCGAGGCCTCGAGCGGGATGAGCCAGTCCGTCCCGTCCACCTTGTCGGCGGCGACGAAGCGGTCGAGCGGCAGCAGCCCGCCCGTCGCCACCACCTCGGGCAGGCCGTAGCTCGTCACGCGGGCGACATCGGGCGAGGCGCCGCCGCTTTTGGCCGCCCGCAGGATGTTGGCGCCCGAAGGGTCGAGCACGACCTTCACCGTGATGCCGGGGTTCTTCCGCTCGAACGCCGCGATCATCCGCGCCTGGGCGCCCACGCGCGGGTCGCTGGCGTTGTTGGGGTCGAGGAAGGTGGCATACCCGAGTTCGACCTGGGCCAGTGCCGGGTGCGGCGCGCCCGTGGCGAGGATGGCCGCCAGCCCGATGCCGGCAAGGAAGCGCGAAGCGGAACGCATGGTGTTCTCCTGCTTGGTTGAGTGGGTTCAGCCCTTGACGCCGCCCGAGGTCAGGCCGGCGACGAACCACTTCTGCGCCAGCAGGAACATCAGGATGATCGGCGCTGAGGCCACGAGGACGAACGCCATCATGTACGACCACGAGACGCCGTTGGAATCGAGCACCTGGTTGACGATTGCCACCTGCAGCGTCCGCTTCGCCGCGTCAGGCGCGAAGACCGCAACGGTGAGGTAGTCGTTCCACACGGTGATCAGCCCCAGGAT
>CAXTTB010000357.1:0-4402 GCA_964246905.1 uncultured Acetobacteraceae bacterium
GCATTGCGGCAGCGGGCTGGCCCACCAGCCGGCCTCCACGCCGACATGCACCGCCGCCAGCGCCGCGCCCGACAGCGCCGCGAGCGCCGCCACGGCCAGCACCCAGCGCGCCGCCTGGCGCGGCACCGCGAGCGCCAGCAGGCCGAGCGCGATGGCCACACGGTAGGGCCAACGCTCCCACAGGCACAGCGCGCAAGGCACGAGGCCCAGGAGACGCTCCGACGCCAGCGCGCCGCCGAGAGCCGCGGCGGATGCCAGGACCGTGGCCCAGCCGGCGGCGCGGGCATCAAGCAGGGACGTGCGGGTGGGGACCATGGCGGCGATATGGCGCGCATGGCCCCTTGGAGCAATCGCGCTTGCGCCGTAGCGTGCCGCCTCTGCCGTGGGGAGAACAGCGATGCGCAGGCTTCTGGGCCGGGCCAATTCCAGCAACGTGATGAAAGCCGTCTGGCTGATGGAGGAGCTGGGCCTGCCGTATGAGCGCACGGACGTGGGCGGCCCGTTCGGCGGCACCGACACGCCGGAGTACCGCGCCCTGAACCCGAACGGCATGGTGCCGACGCTGGTGGAGGGTGATTTCGTGCTGTGGGAGAGCAATGCGGTGATCCGCTACCTGTGCGCGGCGAACGCGCCGGGACACGCGATGTGGCCGGACGATTTGCAGGCGCGCGCCAGCATCGACCGCTGGATGGACTGGCAGCAGACCACGCTGAACCGGCCGCAATCGGCGGTGTTCCAGGGCCTGGTCCGCACCGCGCCGGAGCGGCGGGACGAAGCCGCCATCGCCGCCGCCACGGCGGAGGCCGGGCGGTGCTGGACGCTGCTCGACAGCATCCTGGCGAAGGTGCCCTACGTCGCCGGCCCGGTGCTCACGCTGGCGGACATCGCGCTGGGCGTGCACGTGCACCGCTGGTTCTCTTTCGACCTGGCCCGTCCGCCGCAGCCGCATTTGCGGGAGTGGTATGAGCGGCTGCTGACGCGGGCGGCTTATCAGAAGCACGTCGCGCAGCCGATGAGCTGACGCTTGGCTCGGGTGCGCTGACCGTTGTTGGTGGAAAACGGAACGGCTGCTTCCAGGTGCGGTCTTGACGAAAGCAGGCGCGCAGGGAGGCCGAGTGCCCGCATGACCCTCGCAAAGCTCAATTTTCGAGATCGTTCAGCTCCGTTGCGAGGCGATCAACCAGCATTCTGACCTTGCTGGAGAGATGGCGGCGGCTGGGGTAAAGGGCGCGCACGATCACCTCTTCGGTTCCATGGTCGGCAAGAAGAACGCGGAGACGTCCTGCTGCGATGTCGGAGCCGACCAGAAAAGCCGGTAGGTAGGCGACCCCGAAACCGGCCAACGCGGCCTGCCGCACCGCCTCTCCGCTATCCAGGTGCAACCGCCCCGCATCGGTGATGCGCAGGGTGTCGCGATGGGGTGGCATCAACAGCCAGGGTCGTGCGCCGTTTCGATCGCCGAGGGTGATGCGGCTGTGCGGCAGGAGGGCCTCAGCCGCAAGCGGCTCGCCGCGGCGGGCCAGATAAGCGGGCGCGGCGCAGAGCACCGCGTGCGAACGGGCGATGACCCGCGCGATCAGCCGCGTGTCCTGCAGCGGCCCGCCGCAGCGCACCGCGAGGTCGTACCCTTCCTCCACCAGGTCCGCCACACGATCAGTGATGCTCACCTCTGCCGCCAGCGCCGGCCAGGCCTTCAGATAGGCGCTGAGGATCGGGAGGACATGCTGGCGGCCGAAGCTGTCCGGCACGGTCAGGCGCAGCAACCCTCGCGGCTCCGGAGGGTTCTGGCGGACTTCCGCTTCGGCCTCCTCCAAATCGGCCAGGATTTGGCGGCAACGTTCATAGAAAGCCTGTCCGTCGGCGGTAAGCGCGACGCTGCGCGTCGTGCGGTGGAGCAGCCGCGTTCCGAGCCGCTCCTCCAGGCGTACCAGCGCCTTGCCCGCCGCCGACCGCGTCAGCCCCACTGCTCTCGCGCCTGACGAAAACCCGCCCGCCTGCGCCACCGCCACGAAGGCCTTGATGGCGCCAAGGTCTGCCTTCTCCTGCAAGCATCACCTCCCCGTCGTCCCGGCTGTAGGGAACCCCTTTCCCCATGAACCAGCCTATGGTGCCGATTGGGGATTGTAGAGCCGTATTCCCCCGGATGCGAAGCGACGCCCGTGCGGCCCTCCATGATGCATAGGATCGGGCAGCGCCGGCCTTGGCGAACAGACCTACGAGGAAGCACAATGACCATAGCAGGCTACGAAACTGGTCCCATCGCATGTCAGGCGGCGTTCATCGCCGACTTTGACATTGCCGCGGACATCCCGCTTCCTCGCCTCGTCTCCAAGGTCGATGCCGACCGCCCCCGCATGGACGTCCGTCGCGGTATGCGCAGCAAATACGTCCCCCTGCGCTTCGACCCTGCGACCGGCGCCCACCAGATCGGCGGCCGCTACCTGTTCGAGACGTGGGACGATGTTCTCGACTACATAAGGTTCACGTCCGAGGAACTGGAGTTCGAGCCCGGCACCAAGTTCTGGAACCGTTCCTTCTTCAGCAATATCGACAAGCGCGCCTGGCACGTCGTCGGCGCCCACGACTTCACGCCTCTGGCCACACACTACGTGAGCCGCTTTGAACGTTTCGCCTATGAGGCGGAAACAGCCGTGACGGCTTTGGAAGCGGCTTGGCCGGCCATCCGCGACGCAGCCCGGGAAGGGGGGCGTGCCAGCGTCTGGCTGCTGATCCAGCCGGACGAACGGCAGGTCGGCCTTCTGACCGTGGCGACGCAACTGCCGGGGAGCAGCGAAGCGGAACGCGCCTCCCGGTCGTTGGCTGCTCTCGAACATGCGGAGTCGCTTGCAAGCCATTTTCCTGGCCAAATCGCCATCCGCCCGTTGTTCGACAGGACAAGCCTGAACTTGTCGCTTTGGCTGCCCCGGTCGCAGAGCGCGGGCGGCGATCCCTCCATCTTTCCGACGTTCCCCGTGCATCCTCTCCCTCAATCGGGGGGCTGAGCGCCGCGCCGAGGCAAATGGAGGCTGAGAACGCTTCCGGGAGCCTCCGGCTCGGTTGAACGACCGGAATTGGTGCTAGCGGAACCTCATCCTATTGACCGACTTGGGTCGATGCCGGTCATCTCGCAGGGCCGTCCGGCAGGCTTCCGCTTCCCCCATGCCGCCGCGCCTCGATCTCCTCCAGGTCCAATTCGCCCTCCAGCGCATGCAGCACGGAGTCGTGGATCTCGCCCGCGCGGTGCAGCCGCAGCGCCTCCTCGCGCCCGGCCGCCACCGCCGTCAGCACCGCGGCGAAGTGCGCCCGCTTCTCGCCGATCAGCGCGCCCTCCGTCTCGCTGAACCGCGCGGCGGCGCGGGCGCGCCAGCCGTACTGCTCCACGAGGCGCGGGTGCCGGTGCGCGCCGTCCTCGCCCAAGGAATGCCGCTCTATCGCCAGGAGTTCCGCCCGGGCCACGCGCGCCCGGGCCTCGGCCTCCGGCAGCGTGCTGCTTCGCGGCGAGATGAACTCGCCCATGCGGAACGCGCGGACCAGCGGCGCGCGCGTCGCGCCCTGGCCCAGCACCGTCGCCAGGATCACCAGGAACGTCGTCGCCAGGATGAAGTCGCGCCCGGGGAAGGCCTCGGGCAGCGACAGCGCGGCTGCCAGGCTCACCACGCCCCGCATCCCGGCCCAGCCCATGATGAACGGCACCGCGGGCGGCGGGTAAGGGTCCAGCCGCCGCAGCGACGGCAGCAGCAGGCGCGGCAGGTAGGTGGCCGGGAACATCCAGGCGAACCGGCTCAGCACCGTGGCGCCCACGATGGCGCTGGCCGCCGGCAGCAGCGCCAGGACCGGCTCCGACCCGGCGCCGAGCCGGGTCAGCACGCCGCGGAGCGACAGGCCGATCAGGATGAACACGAGGGATTCCAGCACGAACTCGACGACGCCCCACACGGCCCGCGCCTGCAGCCGGGTGGCGGCGCTCAGGGCCGCGTGCTGCCGCCAGCCGACCACCAGCCCGCAGGCGACGGTGGACAGCACGCCGGACACGTGGACCGCCTCGCCGCCGATGTAGGACGCCCAGGCCGCGAGCAGGCTGCCGATGATCTCGAGCCGCGGCTCCCGCAGCCGCGCCACCACGAGCATCGTGGCGAAGCCGAAGGCGATGCCCACCGCGACGCCGCCGGCCGCGAGCACGCCGAACGACAGCGCCGCCCCGCCTGCGCTGAACACGCCGGTCAGCCCGGCCGCCACCGCGAAGCGGAACAGCACGAGGCCCGTGGCGTCGTTCACCAGGCTCTCGCCCTCCAGCAGCACCACCACCCGACGCGGCAGCGGCACCCGGGACAACACGGCTTTTGCCGCGACCGCATCCGGCGGCGAGACGATGGCTCCGAGCGCGAAGCATGCCGCCCAGGGC
>CAXTTB010000358.1:0-4397 GCA_964246905.1 uncultured Acetobacteraceae bacterium
ATGGCGGGCACAGGCTGGGCGGGCAGGCTCGGTCGGCATGGCGGGTTTCCTTGGACGACAGACGAGAACGTAATAAGAACATTCTGCGCGTCCCATCGCAAGCGTGCCAAGGCGCAAATTCCTAGTTGCGGCGGCGTCCATTCCTAGCCACCATGCCGCCCCATGAAACACGACGACATCTGGCGCGCGCTCGACACCCTGGCGGCGGAGTACGGCCTGTCCGCGTCCGGCTTGGCGAAGAAGGCCGGGCTGGACGCCACCACGTTCAACCCGAGCAAACGCCGGATGCCGGACGGGCGTGCCCGCTGGCCGAGCACGGAGAGCCTGGCCAAGGTGCTCGACGCCACGGGCGCCAGCCTGGAGCTGTTCACCTCGCTCGTCACCGGGTCGGCGACGGTGACGACGGCCCGCCCGCCGCGGCGCATCCCGCTGCTGGGCCTGGCGCAGGCTGGGGGCAACGGCTTCTTCGACGACGCCGGGTTCCCGGTGGGCGGCAGTTGGGACGAAGTGAGCCTGCCGGAGATCGGCGACCCGCATGCCTACGCGCTGGAGATCGCCGGCGACTCGATGGAGCCGGTGTTCCGCGACGGCGACATGGTGGTGATCTCCCCGGCGGCGCCGATCCGCCGGGGGGACCGCGTGGTGCTGCGGACAACGGGCGGCGAGGTGATGGCCAAGCAGCTCGCCCGGCGCTCGGCGAAGCGGATCGAGCTGAAGAGCCTCAACCCCGAGCACCGCGACCGCAGCTTCGACCTGATGGATGTTGCCTGGATGCACCGGGTGATCTGGGCCAGCCAGTAGCGATAAATTGAGCTTGGCCGCGGGGCCGTAGCCTGAGAGCATGGCCGGCAACGGAGGTGGCCCATGCGTTCGCTCATCCTGTTGCTGCTGCTGTTGGCCGGAGCCGGGGACGCGCGGGCGGCCGAGCCGGTCGATATGACGCTGGTGCTGGTGTCCGACGTGTCGCGCAGCGTCGATGACAGCGAGTTCCAGATGGAGAAGGCCGGCTATGCCGCGGCCTTCAACGACCCGCGGGTGATCGCGGCGATCCACGGCGGCGCGGTGGGGGCCATTGCCGTCGCCTACGTGGAGTTCGCCGGGTCGTATGAGGTCAACACGGTTCTGGACTGGCACGTGGTGCGCGACGCCGCCTCCGCCCGGCAGTTCACCGACGCGCTGGACGGGGCGCCGCGCTCCTTCTGGGGGCGCACCAGTATCAGCGCCGGGATCGACCGGGCGATGCGGCTGCTGTCGGAGAACGGGTTCGAGCCGCAGCGCCGGGTGATCGACGTGGCCGGGGACGGCACCAACAACTCGGGGCGCGAGGTCGCGGCGGCGCGGGACGACGCGGTGGCGGCCGGCGTCACGGTGAACGGCCTGGCGATCATCAACGAGCACCCGGTCAGCTACACCTACGCCCACGTGCAGCCGCCGGGCGGGCTGACGGAATGGTACCGGCAGAACGTCACCGGGGGCACCGGCAGCTTCGTGGTGGAGGTGCGGGAGTTCGCGGCCTTCGGCGAGGCAATGACCCGCAAGCTGATCAACGAGATCGCGGCCCTGCCGTCGGGGCACGCCCCTCTTTAGGGCTTCGGGCACGCCCCGCTTCAAAGTTATTGCCTCTCACAATAGCGTGGCCCGGCGAACCAAAGCCTCGCTCAGCCGTCAATGGTCCTCACCAGCGAGACGGACGGGCCTGGATCATGCAGTCAATGCAGTCGAACGAGCTGGCCGAGGCGGTTCCGGGGATCAAGCCGAGTGAGATGATCGAGGTCATCCCAGTCGTCGAGGAAACCCTCCGGATCGAGAAGCGCGAGTTCGAGAGCGGCCGGGTGCTGGTCCACAAGACCGTGACCGAGCGGGACGAGGTGGCGGAGGTCCTGTTGCGCCAGCAGGACCTGATCGTGGAACGGGTGCCCATCGGGCGCGTTGTTGCCGAAGCACCGCAGACCCGGCAAGACGGCGACACGCTGATCGTGCCGATCCTGGAGGAGATCATGGTCGTTGAGAAGCGGCTGGTCCTCAAGGAGGAGCTGCATATCCGCAAGCAATCCAGCGAACGGACGGAGCAGCATACGGTGCGCTTGCGTGCCGAGCATGTCGAGATCGAGCAGACCGGGCGCACGCCCAAAGCGACACCATCAAAGGAGAGGCCGATATGAGTGGTTCCTACATGAACGATCCGAGTTCAAGCAGCCTGAACCAGGGTGCAGCGCACGAGACCGGGCTTTACGACCCGTCCATGCACGACAACCAGATCGTCGCCTTGTACGACACCCGCGCCCACGCCGACGCGGCGCGCGAGAAGCTGCTGGCGGCCGGCGTGGACAGCGGCTCCGTGCAGGTGATGGACAAGGGCGCCGACAGCATGGCCGGCGGCGTTGACTACGAGGCGGGCAACCAGGGCCTGTGGGGTTCCATCAAGAGCCTGTTCATGCCGGACGAGGACGCCCATGCCTACAGCCATGCGGTGGGCGCTGGTCACGCCATGGTCGTGGTGACGCCGACCGCGAAGTCGGACCGCAGCCACATCATCCAGGTGCTTGAGGGCACCAATCCGCTCGACTTCGACGCGAAGCTCGAGGAATGGCGCCAGTCCGGCTACAACTACGCCCCGGCCAGCACGGCGACCGGCGGCATGGCGGACACGACCGGCGCGGCCGTCCCGGTCGCGGCGCCGATGGCCAGCACGGCGGCGACCGGCGGCGCGGCCCCGATGAGCGCAGGCACGACCAGCACCGCGACGACCGGCACCGCCAAGACGGCAGCCCCCACAGCGGCGCGCGCCGGGGACACCGAGACGATCAAGGTCATGGAGGAGCGCCTGCGCGTCGGCAAGCGCGAGGTCGCCGGCGGCGCCGTGCGCGTGCGCAGCTACGTCGTGGAGCGCCCGGTCGAGGAAAGCGTGCGCCTGCATGAGGAGAGCGTCTCGGTCGAGCGCCGCCCGGTGGACCGCGCCGTGACCGGCGCCGACGCTGCGGCCTTCCAGGAGCGCACCATCGAGGCGCGCGCCACGAGCGAAGAGGCGGTCGTCAGCAAGGACGCGCGCGTCGTCGAGGAGATCGGCATCCGCAAGGAAGCGTCCGACCGGACCGAAACCGTCCGCGACACCGTGCGCAGCACCAAGGTCGAGGTCGAGGACGGCACCAAGGCCGTGCCGGGCGCCACGACCACGAAGCCGACCGGCCCCGCCACCACGACCACGGGCACCACGGCACCTTCGTCGTCCGGCACCATGGGCACCGGCGGCACGACGCCGAACTCGACGCCGGGCGCCACGACGAGCGGCATGAACGCGCCCCGCAAGTAACCACTCGGCTTGGCTGGGAACGGGGGGAGGCATCGGCCTCCCCCTTTCTTTTGGGAATTGCACATGCGTTGGACGGCGTTGGCCTTGGCCATGGGGCTGCTCGGTTGCGGCGGGGCACTGCCGGTGGACGGTTTCCGCGCTACGACCCCGGCCATCGACCCCGTCCGGTTCTTCACTGGCCACGTCGCCTCCTGGGGCGTTTTGGAGGACCGCGGCGGACAGCCGACCCGCATCGTGCAGACGGACTGCGTGGGGGAGGCGGACGACGGCACGCTGCGCATGACGCAACGGCTGACCATCGGCCAGGACGCGCCGGTGACGCGGACCTGGCAGATGCGCCGGGCTGGGCCAGGCCGCTACGAGGCGACCGCCAACGACATGGTGGGCCTGGCGGTGGGCGAGGCGTCCGGACGGGCATTCCACTGGACCTGGACGCTCGCGACCTCGCCGGGCAACCCGGTGAAGAATGTCGCGATGGACCAATGGTGGTACTTGCTCGACGACGGCTCGATGCTGAACCGCACCACCATCCGCAAGCTCGGCGTGATCCTGGCCGAGGTGTCGGAGCATTTCGCCCACGTCCCCTGACCGCGCGGCCGTCACCCGTGCGCGAGCGGGCGAACCGACGGGCCGCCGCTGCATTGAACCCCCATGCCAATCAAAGGACCAAACGGATGCTGACAACGCTGATGCGCTCGCTCGGGGAAGCGTTGCGGCCGGTGCGGCCGGGCGTCGCCATGCTGTCCAGCAGCAAGTTCTCGGGCTTCCTGGGCTACGCCATCAAGGTCGGCAGCCCCGCCTTCAGCGACAATCAGCCGATGCCGGCTCGGTTCAGCCTGGACGGCGAGGGCCTGTGCCCGCCTTTGCGCTGGGACGGCCTGCCGCCGCAAACCCAATCCGTGGTGCTGCTGGTGGAGGACGCCGACATCCCGCTGCCCCGTCCGCTGGTCCACCTGATCGTGCACTCCATCCCGCCGGACAAGGCCGAGTTCGAGGAGGGCGAGATCCCGTTGCGGCTCGTGGGCACGGCGCCGGGCGGCTGGGCCGGCGGGCGCAACGCGCTGGGGCGCCCGGGCTGGACCGCGCC
>CAXTTB010000359.1:0-4394 GCA_964246905.1 uncultured Acetobacteraceae bacterium
GGGGGGCCCCCGGGGGCGGGCGCCGCGGGGGCGGGCTCTGTGGGGGGGCATCCCGCGGTTTCCCCCGCCCCCCCGCGCCGGCACAAGGTCCGCAGCCAGTCTTCAGGGGGAGTTTCCATGGACGCCAGGCGGTCGTCGCACAGCGTGGGGCGCAACCGCGAGCCGGTCCTGGCGGCGCTGCGCCCGCTCCTGCCGCCGGCCGGGCTGCTGCTGGAGGTCGCGAGCGGCAGCGGCGAGCACGCGGCGCACCTGGCGGCGGCGCTGCCGGGCTTGACGGTCCAGCCGAGCGATCCCGACCCGGAGGCGCGGGCCAGCATCGACGCCTGGTGCGGCAGGCTGCCGAACGTGCGGCCGGCGCTTGAGCTGGACGCGGCGGCCCCGGATTGGCCGGTCGCGCATGCCGAGGCCGTGCTGTGCGTGAACATGGTCCACATTGCGCCCTGGACGGCGGCGCAGGGCCTGGTCGCGGGCGCCCGCCGCGTGCTGCGTCCGGGCGGGCTGCTGGCGCTCTACGGCCCGTTCCTGCGGGACGGCGTTCCAACCGCACCGAGCAACGTGGCTTTCGACGAAAGCCTGCGTGCGCGTGACCCGTCCTGGGGCCTGCGCCGGCTTGAGGACGTGGCGGCCTTGGCCGCGGCGGCCGGTTTCGGGCCGCCGGGCATCACCGCCCTGCCTGCCAACAACCTGCTGGTGGCGTTCACGGTCTTGGACGTGTGAACGGACGTCCTTTTCGGCCCATGCCGCCCGGAGCAACGGGGGTCGGCGGCGGTCGCGCGCGCACCGCGGGACTTGTCGGTTGCCCGGTTTACGGCTGGCTTGGAGCGGCGGTGATCGCCGAGGTGCCGCTCGCCACGGCCTGGCTCACGAACGGGTCGATGGCGGCGAACGGGTTGCCGCCGTAGGCGCCGGACGTGACGCTGCTGCCAAGGACGGCGAAGGGGTTGCTGCCGCCGTAATTGGCCGGGTTGACGTTGCTGAACAGGTTGGCCGCGGTGACGCCGGGCAGGTTCAACAGGGAGCCGAACGGGCTTTGGCTGATGAGGGACGCCGCGTCCATGCCCGAGCCTGCGGGAGCGGCAGCGGCACCCATGGCGGGGCTGCTGGCCGCAGCGGGAACGGCACTGCTTGCTGGCGCGCCTGCACTGGCCGGGCCGCTGCCGGACGCCGGGGCGGCGTTGCCGCCGAGGAACGACATGCCTCCACCTGTGCTGCTTGCCGCAAGCCCGCCTTGGCCGCCGTTGGTCGAGTTGCCGTCGAAGGCGCTGAAATCGAAGGAGACGTAGTTCGGGTCAGGCTGGTTGACTGGGGAAAGTTGGCCCTGAACACAAAGCAATGTGTGCATGACGAACCCAACTGCCCTGCTTGTGCCAAGGGGCCTGACATAGCCTGGGTTGCCCTTGTTTGGATGCGGACCGGCGACAACGGAAAATGGGTTTCGCCGTCCGGCTCACGACGCCCAGCCTCACGGCGATACAGAAGGATAAGCCCGGCTCAGCACCTCCGGCGCGGTGTGCCGGGCCAGCACGGCGCGGGCGCGGGCGTGGTCGAGCTGGCCTTCCCAGCGGGCGACGAAGATGGTGGCGACGGCGTTGCCGAACAGGTTGGTGATCGCCCGCGCCTCCGACATGAAGCGGTCGATGGGGAACACCAGCGCGATGGACTCCACCGGGATCTTGCCGGCGAGCGTCCCGAGCGTCGCCGCCAGCGTGATGAAGCCGCCGCCCGTCACCGCCGCCGATCCCTTGGAGGTGAGCAGCAGGATCAGCAGGATGCCGCCCCAGTCCGTGAGGCTGAGCGGGATGTTGAGCGCCTGCGAGATGTAGGCGATGGCCATGGTGAAGTAGATGCTGGTGCCATCGAGGTTGAAGGCGTAGCCGAGCGGCACCACCAGGCCCACCAGCGGGCGGGAGCAGCCGAGGTTCTCCAGCTTCTCCATCAAGGTCGGCAACGCGGCCTCCGACGAGGAGGTGCCGAGGACGATGAAGAACTCCTCTTTCAGGTAGCGCAGCAACTGGAACAGGCTGAGGCGGCAATACGCCATCACCGCGGTCAGCACGACGAACACGAACACGGCGCAGGTCGCGTAGAAGGCCAGCATCAGGAACACGAGGTTGCCGAGCGTGCCGATGCCGTAGCGCCCGATGGCGAACGCCATAGCGCCGAACGCCCCGATCGGCGCCACGCGCATGATGAGCGCCACCATGCCGAAGAACGCCGCGTTGGCCTGGTCCAACCCCTTGACCAGGCTGGAGGAACGCTCCCCCATCTTGGCGAGCGCCACGCCGAACAGCACGGCGAAGAACAGCACCGGCAGGATCTCGCCCTTGGCGAAGGCGTTGAACACCTGGTCCGGGATGATGTTCATGAGGAACTCGGTGGTGCTCGGGCTGGCCTTGGGGTCGATGTAGCGGGCGACCGAGCCGGCGCTCAGGGTCTTGGGATCGGCGTTCACGCCCATGCCCGGCGCCACGAAGTGCCCGACGGCCAGGCCGATCAGCATGGCGGCCGTCGTCAGCACCTCGAAGTAGATGATCGCCTTGAGGCCGATGCGCCCGACGCCCGCGGTGCTGGTCAGCTTGGCGATGCCGACCACGACGGTCAGGAAGATGATGGGCGCGATCAGCATCCGCACCAGGCGGACGAAGGCGTCGCCCAGCGGCTGCATCTGCACCGCGACCTGCGGATAGAAGTGGCCGAGCGCGACGCCGGCCGCGACCGCGACCAGCACCTGGATGTAGAGTGATTTCGAGCCTGTGACGACCATTGCGACGTTCCCTCAATGGACATCGCGATACCGGAAGCGTGCTGGGTTGGCGACCCTTTTTAATGCCGGCTCTGGCGGTTAGGCTGCGCCGTCGCAACGCCAGGACGCCCGCCATGCCCGATCACGTCATCCCGCCGCCTGCCCAGGCCGCCGTGCCCGTCGCGGGCGGCGGCAGCTTCCCGGTGCGCCGCATCTACTGCGTGGGCCGCAACTACGCGGAGCACGCGCGGGAAATGGGTCACGACCCGGACCGCGAGCCGCCGTTCTTCTTCACGAAGCCCGCGGACGCCCTGCTGACGGACGGCGCGGACATGCCGTATCCGCCCATGACCGCGGACCTGCATCATGAGATGGAACTCGTCGTGGCGTTGAAGTCCGCCGGCGCGGACATCCCGGAGGCCGAGGCGATGCGCCATGTCTGGGGCTATGCCGCCGGCCTCGACATGACCCGGCGCGATGTGCAGGACGCGGCGAAGCAGGCCCGCCGTCCCTGGGACATGGCAAAGGGGTTTGACCATTCCGCGCCCATCGGCGCCATGGTGCCTGCGGCGGGCGTGACGCCGGGCCGCATCGAGCTGCGGGTGAACGGCGCGGTGCGGCAGTCCAGCGATGTCGGGAAGCTGATCTGGAGCATCCCGGAAACCATCGCCTACCTGTCGAGGCTGGTCCGGCTGGAGGCCGGAGACCTGATCTTCACCGGCACGCCGGAGGGGGTCGCCGCAGTGGGGCGCGGCGACCTCCTGGAAGGCATGATCGACGGCGTTGGCGGCGTGCGGGTCCGGATCGCCTGACCAACCGCGACCGGATCAGCGGGGGTAGTAGCCCGGCGCGTAGTAGCCCGGCGCCGGGTAAGCCGGCGCGGCATAGACCGGAGCCGGGTAGTAAACCGGCGGCGGGGCATAGACCACCGGCGGCGGCGCATAGTAGCGCGGGGCACCCGCGATCACCGCGCCCAGGCCGAGGCCCAGGGCCGCCCCGCCGATGAACGGGCCGACGCCGAAGCCGCGGTGGGCATAGCCGTAGCCGCCGTGGTAGCCGCCGTAGCCGCCATGCCCACCACGGTAGAACTCGGCGTTCGCTGCGGCAGGCGCAAGCGCCATGGTGGCGAGGACAGGAAGCGCCGTGAGGATGCGACCGATGCGGGTCATGATGGCACCTGAAGTTCGGGACGGGGCTTGACGCCCCAACGCCCTACAAATTGGGTGCCCCGCGTGGCATTTTTAAGGCGAGGCCAAATAGAGATTCCGGCTCATCCGCCCAGCCTGCCGAGCTGGTCCAGCATCGCGCCCTCCGTCAGGATCTGCGGCAGCACCGACGGGGCGGACGGACCCGGCGGGTACAGCACATACAGCGGCACGCCGTCCCGGGCGTGCCCGCGCAGGAACGCGGTGATCTCCGGGTCGCCGCGGGTCCAGTCGCCCTTGAGGTAGGCCACATGGTGGTCGGCGAAGGCGCGGCGGACCGGCGCCGGGGACAGGGCCACGCGCTCGTTCACCAGGCAGGTCACGCACCAGGCGGCGGTCATGTTCACGAACACCGGGCGGCCCTCCTCTCGCAGCGCGGCGAGCCGGGCGGCGGAGAACGGCTCCGTGCCCTCCGACGCCGCGGCCTGGGCGGGCGCCGTGGGCGC
>CAXTTB010000360.1:0-4387 GCA_964246905.1 uncultured Acetobacteraceae bacterium
GTCTATAAACGCCGCGACCTGCCGGTGGAGATCGAGCGCGAGTTCGAGGACTGGCGCCTGGTGCGCGACCAGGAGGACACCAAGGGCTGGGTGCACCAGGCGACGCTCGCCCCGCGGCGCACCGGCGTCGTCAGCGGCGGCGAGCGGGTGCTGCGCCGCGACGCCCGGGACGACGCGGAGCCGGTCGCGCGCCTCAAGCCCGGGGTGATCGTGCGGTTGCGCGCCTGCGACGCCGCTTCGGACTGGTGCCAGGCGCAGGTGCAGGACTATCGTGGCTGGGTGAAGCGCAGCGAGGTCTGGGGCCTGCTGCCCGGGGAGGGCATCCAATGACGCCGAACGACGAGTCCGACCGCCTGCGTGCCCATCACGACATGGGCGGCGTCGCCAAGTTCCTGTGCGAGCCGATCGACACCGGGACGCACGCGCTGACGGCCTTTGACCGGGAGGTGGACGCGATCCGCGGCATCCTGGGCGCCAAGGGCGTGATGTCCGTCGATGAGCTGCGCCGCGGCATCGAGGCCATCCCGGAGGCCGAGTACGCCCGGCTGTCCTACTACCAGCGTTGGGTCCGCTCCATCGCCGACAACCTGCTGGCCCGCGGCGTGGTCTCGGAGGCCGAGCTGCGCGACGCCCTGGACCAAACGCAACGGGAGCAGGCGTGACGCTGGCGCCGGGCGCCGCCGTCCGGGTGCGGGACGACTGGCCGGAGGCGCGCGGCCCCTGCCACGTCCGCACGCCGCACTACCTGCGCGGGCGCCGCGGCACGGTGGTCCGGCACCTCGGCGCGTTCCGCAACCCCGAGGACCTGGCCTTCGCCCGCCCGGCGCCGACGCTCGCGCTGTACCACGTCGCGTTCGAGCCGCGCTCGATCTGGCCGGACGCAGGCGGGGACGAGATCGTGGTGGAGCTGTACGAGCACTGGCTGGAGGCCGCATGACCCCGTTGATCGAAACCCCGGGCGACCGCCTGCTGGCCGGCCTCAAGGTTCTGCTCGAGGCCAAGGGCATCGCCACCGCGGAGGAGATCGCCGAGCGCATGGCGCAGACCGACCGCGCCAGCCCGGCCCAGGGTGGGCGCATGGTCGCCCGCGCCTGGACCGACCCGGAGTACCGCGCCCTGCTGCTGCGGGACGGCGCGCAGGCGGCGGAGGCCATGGGCATCGCCATGCGCGGCCTGCCGCCCCTGGGCGTGCTGGAGAACACGGACGACGTGCACAACCTGGTCGTCTGCACCTTGTGCAGTTGCTACCCGCGGGCGGTGCTGGGCTACCCGCCGTTCTGGTTCAAGTCGCCGGGCTACCGCGCCCGGGCGGTCCGCGACCCCCGCGGCGTGCTGGCGGAGTTCGGCACGGTGCTGCCGGACGGGCAGCGCATCCGCGTGGTGGACAGCACCGCCGACTACCGCTGGATGGTGCTGCCGCGGCGCCCGCCCGGCACGGAGGGCTGGGACGCCGGCCGGCTGGCGGGGCTGCTGCGGGAGGGCGACATGATCGGGGTCACGGTCCCGTCCGCATGACGGGCGGAGAAGGCGAAGTCTCGGCGCGCTACTTCACGATCGCAGGCCGGCCGGCCATCCGGCGCATCGCCGTGCGGAAGGAGCCGGGCAGCGCCGTCCGCAGCACCAAGCGGGCGGCCACGAGCGGGTAGTACTTCGCCGGCGACAGCCGGAGGGCGGCGGAGACATGGCCCTGGGCCGCAAGCCGCGCGGCGGTTCCCGACAGCCTTCGCACGCACATGGTGCGGTTCTCCGGTGTCATCGACGGCAGCGCGCGCATGATCGCGTCGCGGATGAAGGCGCAGTCCTCGGCGTCCAGCTCGTAAGGGCGGAAGGCCGACACCTCCAGCAGCTTCGCCGAGGCGGACGCCGCGAGCCGCGCGGCCTCCTCCGCGTCCAGCCCACGGCTGCCCAGCCGCACGATGCCTTTGAGGGTGCGCGCCTGCTTGTACTCGGCCAGGGCCGATGGCGGGAACGCGATGTCCGGGCGGCCAGCCCGGCGCCGCATGGCCGAGATGCCGCACAGTTGCGAACTCACTGCCGCGATCCGCCCGTTGAGCGTCGAGGCGCTCGTCACGCTGCCCCCGTGGATACGGTAACGCCCGAGCAGGTCCGGCATGTTGGCCAGTTGCCCCGCCTCCTGCAGCCGCCAGTACAGGTCCGTGTCCTCCGCATGGAACACGTAGCGGTAGCCGCCCACCGCCTCCACGGCGGCCCGGCGCATCATCAGGAACGGGTGGATGAGGTACGGCTCCTGCTGAGGGTAGGCCGTGGGGTCCGCGATGTCGGGCGAGGACAGCTTGACCTTCGGGCCAAGCTCGCGGCCCGCCTCGTCGATGTGGATCACCGACCCGGACACCGCGCTGCATTCGGGATGGCGGCGCAGCCAGTCGAGCTGCATCTCGAACCGCTCCGGCACGGCGAGGTCGTCGGCGTCGTGCCGGGCGATCAGCTCCGCGGTGCAGGCGGCCAGGCCCGCGTTGAGCGCATCGACGATCCCGCCGTTGGGCCGGTTCAGCAACACGATCCGGCCGTCCGCCGCCGCCAGCCGCTCGACAATGGCCTGCGTCCCGTCCGTCGAGCCGTCGTTGACCACGATGATGCGGATGTCGCGCACCGTCTGCGCCTGGATGGAAGCGATGGCGCCCTCCACCGTTCCCGCCCCGTTGAACACGGGGATCACCACGTCGATGGCCGGGTCCGGCATAGTTGACGCAGGCCGGTTCAGGCCGCCACGTCCCACACCGGCGCCCAGCCGGGGTTCACGAAGCGTTGCGCCTTGGGCAGCATGGAGATCACGGCACGGTCGGTGTCATCCAGCTCGATCCGCAGCGCGTCCAGGTTGGCCTGCTGGCTTTCGGCCCGCGTCGCCTTGGGGATCGCGGCCACGCCGGGCTGGTCCAGCAGCCATTTCAGCGCCACCTGCGCCGGGGTCGCGCCGTGCTTGCGGGCGATGGCCTGCAGCTCTTCATGCTCGGCCAGCCGGCCCTGCGCCAGCGGCGCGTAGGCCGACGCCGCCACGTCGTGCGACTGGCAGTAGCCCACCAGCGACGCCTGCCCGAGCAGCACGTGGTACTCGAACTGGTTGCAGGCGATGGGCGCCTGCACCTCCTCCACGGCACGCCGCAGCAGCGCCACGGGGAAGTTGCTGACGCCGATGGCACGCGCCTTCCCCTGCTCCTTGACCCGCATCAGGTTGTGCACCGCGTCCGGCAGGTCCATGCCCGGGCTGGGCCAATGGATCAAGTAGAGGTCCACGTAATCCGTCCGCAGCTTGGCGAGCGACGCATCGACCGACCGCTGCATGGCGTCGGCGGACAGGTTCTCGTGCCAGACCTTGCTCGTCACGTGCACCTGGTCCCGCGGCACCCCGGCGTTGGCCAGCGCCTCGCCGACGGCCTCCTCGTTGCCGTACATCTCCGCCGTGTCGATGTGGCGGTAGCCGAGGCCCAGGGCGCGCTGCACCGCCTCCGCGCACTCCGCCCCCTTCATGCGCCAGGTGCCGAGGCCGAGCTTGGGCATCGACATACCCTGATTGGTGATGAGGTCCATGACGCGCTCCGTCAGCGTGAGGTGAAGTCGATCAGCGCGGCGAAGCCGGTCTCGGTTCCCAGCGCCAGGCGGGAGCCGTCCGGACTCCACGCCAGCGCCGACACCGGGCCGCGGCCCGGCGGCGCCACCGGCAGGATGCGCCCGGTCGCGATGTCCGCCAGCGCCACCAGCCCGTCCGAGAACCCGGCCGCCACCGCCTCGTGCTGCGGATGGCAGGCGACGCGGGTGCAGGTCACGTTGTCGCCGCCCGCCAGTTCGGTCGGCGCCTTGCCCATCGGGCCGCCGCCGAAGAACGGCCACAGCACGACGCTCTCCGCGCCCGAGGTCGCGAGCCACTTGCCGTTGCGGGTGAACGACATGCTCTCCGTCTTGCTGGGATAGCCGCTCATCCGCATGTGCTGGCCGTCCGCGAGCCGCCAGCCGTGCAGGGCGTTCTCCTGCATGGACGTGACGACGGCCTCGGCGGCCGGGTGCAGGATGACGCCGGTGTGGCTGCCCTTCCATTCCAGGACGCGCGGGCTGTCGGTCTTGGCGGCGACGAACCACAGGCTGCAGCCGTTGTAATGGGACGCGGCGACGCGCTTGCCCTTGCCGTCGAACGCGAGGCCGGTGACGGTCGAGGGATGCGCCAGCGTCTTGAGCGCCTCGCCCGCCGCGGTGAACAGGTGCACGGTCTTGCCGACGCCGCAGGCCAGCACGCCGGACTTCGCATCGGCGAAGGCTGCCGCGTGCTCGACCCACTTCGAGCCGAAGCGGGCAATCTCGGCAGTCGTGCCGTCCGGGCCGATGCGCAGGAACCGGCCGTCGTCGCCGCCGGTGACGAAGCCGGGCCTCGCGTCGG
>CAXTTB010000361.1:0-1683 GCA_964246905.1 uncultured Acetobacteraceae bacterium
CTGCCCGGAGGAGCGCGGCATCTTCGCCAGCCTCAACGTCACCGAAAACCTGATGTTGCCGCCGGTCATTGCCCCGGGCGGCATGAGCGTGGCCGAAATCCACACGCTGTTCCCCAACCTCAAGGAGCGCGCCGGCAGCCAGGGCACCAAGCTGTCGGGCGGCGAGCAGCAGATGCTGGCCATCGGGCGCATCCTCCGCACCGGCGCGCGGCTGCTGCTGCTGGACGAGCCGACGGAGGGCCTGGCCCCGGTGATCGTGCAGCAGAT
Source organism: uncultured Acetobacteraceae bacterium (assembly GCA_964246905.1). Lineage (GTDB taxonomy): Bacteria > Pseudomonadota > Alphaproteobacteria > Acetobacterales > Acetobacteraceae > CAHJXG01. Next base: position 268 of record CAXTTB010000361.1, read on the forward strand.
CGGCCGCACGATCCGGGAGATCAAGGCGCGCGGCTTCACCGTGCTGCTGGTGGAGCAGAACTTCCGCTTCGCAGCCACGGTCGCCGACCGGCACTTCGTCATGGAGCACGGCCGGGTGATCGACATGATCCCGAACAGCGAGCTGTCGGCGAACATGGACAAGCTGCACGAGTATCTAGGTGTGTAGAAGCACGGGGGTGTGTCACCCTTCATCATTGACCGGAGCGCCTTCATGATCTCACGCCGCACCCTGCTCGCCACAGCGCCCGTCCTGGCCGCAGCACCCCTCGCCCGTCCGGCCCGGGCGCAGGGCAAGCCGTTCCGCATCGGCGTGATGAACGACGGGTCCGGCCCGTACCGGGACATCGCAGGCCTCGCGTCGGCCGCGGCCGTGAAGCTCGCGGTGCAGGAGATGGCCGGCTCCGTGCAGGCGGAGGTGCTGTACGCCGACCACCAGAACAAGCCGGACGTGGGGGCGGGCATCGCGCGGCAGTGGTTCGACCGCGACGGCGTGGACCTCATCATGGACGTGAACACCAGCTCCGTGGCACTCGCGGTGAACCAGGTCTGCAAGGAGAAGGACCGCGCCTACGTCAACACGGGCGCCGCGACGTCCGACCTCACGGGGCCGCAATGCACGCCGGTGACGGTGCATTGGTCCTACGACACCTGGATGCTGGCGCGCTCCACCGGCGGCGCGATGGCGCAGGCGGGCGGGGACAGTTGGTACTTCGTGACCGCCGACTACGTGTTCGGGCAGCAGCTCCAGCGCGACACCTCGGGCTTCGTCACCCGCGCCGGCGGCAAGGTGATGGGCGCGTCGAAGTATCCCTTCCCCGGCACCACCGACTTCAGCTCCTTCCTGATCTCCGCCCAGTCGAGCGGCGCCAAGGTGCTGGGCCTCGCCAACGCCGGCACGGACACGGTGAACTGCATCAAGCAAGCCGCCGAGTTCGGGCTGACCCGGCAGATGAAGATCGCCGCCCTCCTCATGTACGTGTCCGACGTGCACGGCCTCGGCCTGGAGACCGCGCAGGGGCTGTACATGACGGAATCCTTCTATTGGGACCTCGACGACCGCACCCGCGCGTTCAGCGACCGTTTCCGCGCGCTGTACCCGTCGGCGCGTCCGAACATGGACAACGCCGGGTGCTACGCCGGTGCCCTGCACTACCTCAAGGCGGCAAAGGAGATGGGCGCGGCGGCGGCGCAGGCCAGCGGCGCGGCCGTGGTCGCCCGCATGAAGGCGATGCCCACGCAGGACGACGCGTTCGGCGCCGCCCATATCCGCGAGGACGGCCTGGCGATCATCCCGACCCACCTGTTCCAGGTGAAGACGCCCAGCGAGAGCCGCGGGCCTTGGGACTACCTCAAGGTCGTGGTCACGACGCCCGCCGACCAGGCGTGGAAGCCGCT
>CAXTTB010000361.1:1783-4380 GCA_964246905.1 uncultured Acetobacteraceae bacterium
GGGACTACCTCAAGGTCGTGGTCACGACGCCCGCCGACCAGGCGTGGAAGCCGCTCGCCGAGAGCGGGTGCCCATTGGTGCGTACGTGATACCAGCGGCACGATGCGATGACCCTTCCATCGCTTGGGGTGATGGTATCGCGCGCCGGGTTGGCGGGTCGCCGAAACGCGCAGCGTTTGCGGCTGAGGCGGCGCGCCAAGAAAGACTCATGCCGGCGGCCGTTGCCCCATCCTTCATAGGTCAACGGTTGAGGCCGTCGGCATGATCAGCATCTTCGGCATCCCCGGCCCGCTGCTGTTCGGCCAACTGCTGCTCGGGCTGATCAACGGGGCGTTCTACGCGCTGCTGTCGCTCGGCCTCGCCGTGATCTTCGGCATGTTGAACATCATCAACTTCGCCCACGGCGCGCTGTTCATGATGGGCGCCTTCGTCGGCTGGATGCTGCTGACGCCGAACACCTGGCTCGCCATGATCTCGCCTGGCCTCGCGGTGCCGGACTGGCTCACGCTCGGCTACTGGCCGGCGCTGGTCGTGGCGCCGCTGCTCGTCGGCGCGTTCGGGCTGCTGCTGGAGCGGACCATCATCCGGCGGCTCTACAAGCTCGACCACCTGTACGGCCTGCTGCTGACCTTCGGCATGGCGCTGATCATCGAGGGGCTGGCGCGCAACGCCTTCGGCAGCTCCGGGATGCCGTACCGCATCCCGCAGGCGCTGACGGGCGCCACCAACCTCGGCTTCATGTTCATGCCGAACTACCGCGGCTGGGTGGTCGTGGCCGCGGCCGGCATGTGCCTGCTGACCTGGTTCGTGATCGAGCGCACCCAGCTCGGCGCGCGCCTCCGCGCGGCGACGGAGAACCCGGACCTCGTGCAGGCCTTCGGCGTGAACGTGCCGCGGATGATCAGCCTGACCTACGCCGGCGGCGTGGCGCTGGCGGCGTTCGCGGGCGTGCTCGCGGCGCCGATCTACTCGGTCAACCCGAACATGGGGTCCAACTTCATCATCACCGTGTTCGCCGTGGTGGTGATCGGCGGCATGGGCAGCATCCTCGGCAGCATCGTCACCGGCTTCGGCCTCGGCATCCTTGAAGGGCTGACCAAGGTGTTTTATCCGCAGGCCTCGGCGACGGTGATCTTCGTCGTCATGGTCATCGTCCTCCTCGCCCGTCCGGCCGGGCTGTTCGGAAAGGCGGCGTAGCATGGGCGTCACCACGGCTCTCCCGCAAGCCGAAGCGCGGCGCCCGTTCAGCGTCTTCGGGTTCAGCAGCGCGCAGGCGGCGGCGTTCCTGCTGCTGCTCGCCGCCATCGTGGTGGCGCCGTTCGGGATCTACCCGGTGTTCCTGATGAAGGTGCTGTGCTTCGCGCTGTTCGCCTGCGCCTTCAACCTGCTGATCGGCTTCGTGGGCCTGCTGAGCTTCGGCCACGCCGCCTACTTCGGCATGGGCAGCTACGCCGCCGCCTGGGCCGCCAAGACCTGGGGCGTCACGCCGGAGGTCGCCATCCTGCTGGGCGGGCTGACCGGGGGCGCGCTGGGCTGCGTGTTCGGCGCGCTCGCCATCCGGCGGCAGGGGCTGTACTTCGCCATGATCACCCTGGCGCTGGCGCAGATGAACTACTTCTTCTGCCTGCAGGCGCCGTTCACCGGGGGGGAGGACGGCATCCAGCAGGTGCCGCGCGGCGACCTGTTCGGCCTGTTCCCGCTCCGCAGCGACCTCGCGATGTACGCCGTCACCGCCGTCGTCTTCCTGGCGTTCTTCCTGCTGATCCACCGCGTCGTGCATTCGCCGTTCGGCCAGGTGCTCAAGGCGATCCGCGAGAACGAGCCGCGCGCCACCTCGCTCGGCTACCGCACGGACGACTACAAGCTGATCGCCTTCGTGCTCAGCACCTTCATCGCGGGCGTAGCCGGCGGCACCAAGGCGCTGGTGTTCGGCATCGCGACGCTGACCGACGTGAACTACGCCCAGTCCGGGGAGGTCGTGCTGATGAACCTGCTGGGCGGCATGGGCACCATCTTCGGCCCCGTGGTCGGCGCTGCCATCATCCAATGGACGGAGAACGCGCTGGCCGGCTACGGCTCCTGGGTCACGGTGACGCAGGGCGTCATCTTCGTCGCCTGCGTGCTGATGTTCCGCCGCGGCGTCGTGGGGGAGGTCGCGGCGCTGATCAAGCGCCCGCTGTAGCCCCAACCAGGCAACCGGCCTGACCCCCATGATGTTGCACTGCATCATGGAGACGTCATGCCCCTGATCCCCCGCGCGCAGCCCGGACGCTTCCACGTCGAGAGCCTGTTCCGCCCCCAATCCGTCGCCATCATCGGCGCCGGCACCGAGCTGGGCGGGATGGTGATGCGGAACATGCTCGCCGCCGGGTTCACCGGCGCGGTGCTGCCGGTGGGGCAGGGCCTGGGTGCTGCATATGGCGTGCTCGCCTATCCGGACATCGCGTCGCTGCCGGTGGCGCCCAGCCTCGGCGTGATCGCGACCGGGCCGGACGGCGTGGCCGGGGCGCTGCACGCGCTCGCGGCGCGCGGCACCTTCGCCGCCGTATGCCTGACACCGGCGCCGGGCCTGCGGGACGCCGGGCGGGCGTCCGGGG
>CAXTTB010000362.1:0-2984 GCA_964246905.1 uncultured Acetobacteraceae bacterium
CGATGGGCACGTGGCCGCGCTGTTCCACCGCTTCGACCGGGAGCGGGTGACGGCCGCCATGCGTCACGGCCTGGGCCACGCCACCTTGGCCGTGCTGGAACGGGTCGCCTGATGCCGCTCGACCTGGCGCCCCGGCTCGCCGACCCCGACCGCGTGTTCGCGGCGCTCATCGCGGCGCATGACGGGCTGGATACGGCCGCGTCCCGCCGCCTCGACGCCGCCCTGGTGCTGCTGCTGGCCAACCACATCGGCGACGACGGCGTGGTGCTGCACGCCCTCCAGGTCGCCCAGGACGCGGAGGCGGGGTCGTGAACGTGGTGCGGACGGCGGACGCGGGCCTGGCGCACGCCTACCAGACCGGGTTCGGCAACGGCTTCGAGACGGAGGCGCTGCCCGGCGCGCTCCCGGTCGGGCGCAACTCGCCGCAGCGCTGCCCCTATGGCCTGTACGCCGAGCAGCTCAGCGGCAGCCCGTTCACTGCGCCCCGCGCCAGCAACGAGCGGTCCTGGCTCTACCGCATCCGCCCCACCGTGCGGCATTGGGGCCGGTTCCGCCCCGCTGACGCCGGGCTGTGGCGCACGGCACCCTGCGCAGAGGCCGCCGTGCCGCCCGCCCCGATGCGATGGGACCCGTTGCCGCTGCCGGAGCAGCCGACCTCCTTCGTCGAGGGCATCCGCACCATCTCGACCGCCGGGGACGCGGACGCGCAGGCCGGCATGGGCGCGCACGTCTATGCCGCGACCCGCTCCATGGCGGACGAGTATTTCTACGATGCCGACGGCGAGCTGCTGATCGTGCCGGAGCAGGGCCGGCTGCGCCTGTGCACCGAGTTCGGCGTGATCGGCCTGGAACCCGGCGAGATCGCCGTGATCCCGCGCGGGGTGAAGTTCCGGGCGGAGCTGCCGGGCGGCGCGTCCCGCGGCTACGTCTGCGAGAACTACGGCGGCGCCTTCACCCTGCCGGAGCGCGGCCCCATCGGCGCCAACTGCCTGGCCAACCCGCGCGACTTCATGACCCCCGTGGCGGCCTACGAGGACCGCGAGACCCCGTCCCGCCTGTTCATGAAGCAGGGCGGCGCGCTCTGGGCGGCCGACATCGGCCAAAGCCCGCTCGACGTGGTGGCCTGGCACGGCAACTACGCGCCGTACAAGTACGACCTCCGCCGCTTCTCCCCCGTGGGTCCGCTGCTGTTCGACCACGCCGACCCCAGCATCTTCACCGTGCTGACCGCGCCCTCCGAAACGCCCGGCACCGCCAACGTCGATTTCGTCTGCTTCCCCGACCGCTGGCTGGTGGCGGAGGACACCTTCCGCCCGCCCTGGTACCACATGAACTGCATGAGCGAGTTCATGGGCCTGATCTACGGCCAGTATGACGCGAAGCCACAGGGGTTCGTCCCTGGCGGCTGTTCGCTGCACAACGCCATGCTGCCGCACGGCCCCGACGCGGACGCCTTCGCCCGCGCCAGCGCCGCGGACCTCGGCCCGCACAAGCTTGCCGGCACCATGGCCTTCATGTTCGAAAGCCGGCACCGCCAGCGCGTGACCGCCTTCGCCGCCGCCGCACCGCAGTTGCAGCAGGGCTACGCGGACTGCTGGGCAGGGCTGCAGAAGCGTTTCGATCCGACCAACCCGAACGCGGGGACCCCCTGAGCATGGCCCAAGGCGATCAACGAATCGACCACACCCATGACCCCGCCCTGCAAAGCTGGGTGGCGAGCGCCAACGGCCACCCGGACTTCCCGATCCAGAACCTGCCGCTCGGCGTGTTCGGGCCGCTGGCCGGGGCGCCGCGCGGCGGCATCGCCATCGGCGACATGATCCTGGACCTCCGCGCCGTGCACGAGGAAGGGCTGCTGGACGAGGAGGCGCAGGCCGCCGCCCATGCCTGCATCGGCCCGTCGCTCAACCCGTTCCTGGCGCTGGGCGCCGGGCCGCGCCGGGCGCTGCGCGACGCGATCAGCGCCCTGCTGCAGGACGGCTCCGACGAGCGCCCGCATCTGCTGCACCGGGCGGCGGACTGCATCCTGTACTTGCCGGCGCATGTCGGCGACTACACGGACTTCTTCGCCGGCATCCACCATGCGGAGAAGGCGGGCAAGATGCTCCGCCCGGATGCGCCGCTCACGCCCAACTACAAATGGGTGCCGATCGGCTATCACGGCCGTGCCAGCAGCCTGCGCCCCAGCGGGGCCGAGGTGCGCCGGCCCAACGGCCAGCGCAAGCCCGCTTCGGAAACCGTGCCGACTTACGGGCCGAGCCGCGGCCTCGATTACGAGCTGGAACTCGGCATCTGGGTCGGCCCCGGCAACGCGCTCGGCACCGCCATCCCCATCGGCGAGGCGCACGAGCACATCGCCGGGTTCTGCCTGCTGAACGACTGGTCGGCGCGGGACATCCAGGGCTGGGAGGCCCAGCCGCTCGGCCCGTTCCTGGCGAAAAGCTTCAGCACCACGATCAGCCCCTGGATCGTGACGCCGGAAGCCCTGGCACCGTTCCGCGCCGCCCAGCCGCCGCGCCCATCCGGCGACCCGGCGCCGCTGCCCCATCTGCATGACCCCGCGGACCAGGAGGCCGGCGCGCTCGACTTGGAGCTTGAGGTGCTGCTGATCACCGCCGCCATGCGGAAGCAGGGCCTGGCGCCCCACCGCCTGTCCATCGGGTCGAGCCTGGCGCTGTATTGGACCCCGGCCCAGCTCCTCACGCACCAAACGAGCAACGGCTGCAACCTCAACCCCGGCGACCTGCTGGGCAGCGGCACCATCTCCGTGCCGGTCCCTGACGGCTACGGCAGCCTGCTGGAGATCACGGAGGGCGGACGCGCCCCAATCACGCTGCCGTCCGGCGAGGAGCGGCGTTTCTTGGAAGACGGCGACGAGGTGATCCTGTGCGCCCGCGCCCGGCGGAAGGGTGCGGCCTCCATCGGCTTCGGCCCGTGCCGGGGCCAAATCGTGCCGGCGCTGTAGCGGCGCCATGCCCCGTCCC
>CAXTTB010000362.1:2994-4369 GCA_964246905.1 uncultured Acetobacteraceae bacterium
GTCCCGCTCCGACCCCCCTCTCGCCCCGGCGCGCCACCAAGGTGACGGTGCCGGAAACGCTGTTGCGCGATGCGCGCGAGTTGGGAACCAACCTGTCGCAGGCCTGCGAGCATGGCCTTGCCCAAGCCGTGGCGGAACGGCGCCGCCTCCGCTGGCTCGAAGAGAACCGGGACGCCATGGACGCTTGGAACGGGCACGTCGCCCGGCACGGCCTGCCGCTCGCCGCCTATCGCCGATTTTGATCCCCGCTGACCGGGTTCTGAGCAAGCCAGCCGCGTGGCGCCCGGCGCCTCCACTTGCCGGACGCAGGCGGGCCGGGCAAGCTCCGCCATTCCGGGTCAGAAGAGAGTTCCATGCGCGTCAAGGATGTGAAGAAGGTCGTGCTCGCCTACTCCGGCGGGTTGGACACCAGCGTCATCCTGCGCTGGCTGCAGACGACATACAACTGCGAGGTCGTGACCTTCACCGCCGACCTCGGCCAGGGCGAGGAGCTGGAGCCGGCCCGGCGCAAGGCGGAGCTGCTCGGCGTCAAGGAGATGTTCGTCGATGACCTGCGCGAGACCTTCGTCCGCGACTTCGTGTTCCCGATGTTCCGCGCCAACACGGTGTACGAGGGCCAGTACCTGCTCGGCACCAGCATCGCCCGCCCGTTGATCGCGCAGCGGCAGATCGAGATCGCCGAGATGGTGGGCGCCGACGCGGTGGCGCACGGGGCCACGGGCAAGGGCAACGACCAGGTGCGGTTCGAGATCGCCTACTACGCGCTCAAGCCCGACATCAAGGTGATCGCCCCCTGGCGCGAATGGGACCTGACCAGCCGCACCCGGCTCCTGGAGTTCGCCGAGGCCCACCAGATCCCCATCGCCCGCGACAAGCGGGGCGAGGCGCCGTTCAGCGTGGACGCCAACCTGCTGCACTCCTCCTCGGAGGGCAAGATGCTGGAGGACCCGGCGGACGAGGCCCCCGAAGCGGTCTATCAGCGCACGGTCCGTCCGGAGGACGCGCCGGACCAGGCCACCGTCATCAGCATCGACTTCGAGCACGGCGACCCCGTCGCCATCGACGGCGCCCCCCTGTCGCCCGCGGCCCTGCTGGCCCGGCTGAACGAGCTGGGCCGGGTCAACGGCATCGGCCGGCTGGACATGGTGGAGAACCGCTTCGTCGGCATGAAGTCCCGCGGCGTGTACGAGACGCCCGGCGGCTCCATCCTCCTGGTCGCGCACCGCGGCATCGAGAGCATCACGCTGGACCGGGAAGCCGCGCATCTCAAGGACAGCCTGATGCCGCGCTATGCCGAGCTGATCTACAACGGCTTCTGGTTCAGCCCGGAGCGGCGGATGCTGCAGGCCGCCATCGACGAGAGCCAGCGCAGCGT
>CAXTTB010000363.1:0-4365 GCA_964246905.1 uncultured Acetobacteraceae bacterium
CACGCCGGCCATCGCCACCAGCGCGGCCAGCACGTCGCCCACCCGGCGCGGCTGCCCCGACGCCAGGTTCAGCACCATGCCCGGCGCCAGCGCGTCCGCCCGCGCTAGGCACGCCGCATAGGCCGCGCAAACGTCCCGCACGTCCAGGAAGTCCCGCAATGGATCGAGCGCGCCCACCCGCAGCACCGGCGGCTGCAGCCCGGCCGCGATGCGGGCGACCTGCTCGGCGAACGCCGGCACCACGAAGTCCGCCGACTGGCCCGGCCCGGTATGGTTGAACGGACGCGCCCGGATCACCCGCAGCCCCTCCGCCGCCATCGCGCCCAGCGCCAGGTCGGCCGCCGCCTTGGTGGCGGCATAGGTGTTGAGCGGGGCCGGCAGCGCGTCCTCAGCCAGCGGCGTGCCCGCCCGGAACGACGCGCCGTAGATGTCGGCGCTGGACGCGAACAGCAGGGTGCAGCCCGGCGCCCGGTGCAGCACCGCCCGCGCGACGTTCAGGGTGCCCCGGAGGTTCACCTGCCAGGCGTGCCCGGGATCGCGCCGCGCCGCCGGGATCGCCGCGACCGCCGCGAGGTGGACCACGGCATCGGGCCGCGCGGCATCGACCGCCGCATCGCCTGCGGCCGGGTCGGTCACGTCGAACGGGTCGGTCAGCAGCGCGGCATCGGGGAACGCCGTCCTGAGTGCCGGCAGCAGGTGCCGCCCGACGAAGCCGCCGGCCCCCGTAACCAGTATGCGGCGGGGGGGGATGCGGCGCGGGGGCACCGGCTAACGCGCCATGCGCGCCCGGTGCCGGGCGAGGTCGGCATCGACCATCTCCGCCACCATGGCGTCGAGCGGCACCTCCGGCGCCCAGCCGAGCCGCTGCCGCGCCTTGCCGGCGTCGCCCAGCAGCACGTCCACCTCGGCCGGGCGCATGAAGCGCTCCTCCGTGCGGACGTGGTCCTCGTAGTTGAGGCCGACATGGGCGAAGGCGATGCGGCACAGGTCGCGGATGCTGGTGGTGGTGCCGGTGGCGATCACGTAGTCGTCCGCCTGGTCCTGCCGCAGCATCAGGTGCATGGCCCGCACGTAGTCGCGCGCATGGCCCCAGTCGCGCCGGGCTTCGAGGTTGCCGAGCGGCAGCTCGCTGGCCAGGCCCAGCTTGATCCGCGCCACCCCGTCCGTCACTTTGCGGGTCACGAACTCGATGCCGCGCAGCGGGCTTTCGTGGTTGAACAGGATGCCGCTGCTGGCATGCAGGCCGAAGCTCTCCCGGTAGTTCACCGTCATCCAATGGGCATAGAGCTTCGCCACGCCGTACGGGCTGCGCGGGTAGAACGGCGTGCGCTCGGACTGCACGGGTTCCTGGATCAGGCCGAACATCTCGGAGGACGACGCCTGGTAGAACCGCGCCTCCGGGCGCATCAGGCGGACCGCCTCCAGGATGTTGCCGGCGCCGAGCGCCGTGACCGACCCGGTGAGCAGCGGCTGCTGCCAGGACGCAGCGACGAAGCTCTGCGCCGCGAGGTTGTACACCTCGTCCGGCTTGTGCGCCTGCATGATGCGGATGAGGCTCGACAGGTCCACGAGGTTGCCGTCCACGAGCTGCACGTGGTCGAGCACGCCGAGCCAGCGCAGCCGCTCGCCGATCACGTCCGACGACGCGGAGCGCCGCATCAGGCCGACCACCTCGTAGCCCTGGCCAAGGAGGTGCTGGGCGAGGTAGGCGCCGTCCTGGCCGGTGACGCCGGTGATCAGGGCTGTGGGCATGGGCGGTCCCTCGTGTCAGATGCGGCCATAGGTGTCCTCCAGGCGCACGATGTCGTCCTCGCCCAGATAGCTGCCCGCCTGCACCTCGATCAGCGTCAGCGGGATGCGCCCGGGATTGGCCAGGCGGTGGGTGCAGCCGAGCGGCAGGTACACGCTCTCGTTCTCCCGCACCATCAGCTCCTCCGCGTCGCGCGTCACGAGGGCCACGCCGCTCACCACGACCCAGTGCTCCGCCCGGTGGAAATGCCGCTGCAGCGACAGCTTGTGGCCCGGCGTGACCACGATCCGCTTCACCTGGAAGCGGTCGCTGAGGATCAGGCGCTCGTAGAAGCCCCAGGGGCGGTACATCCGGTTGTGCGCCACCGCCTCGTGCCGCCCGGACGCGCGCAGGCGGTCCACCACGCGCTTCACGTCCTGCGCCCGGTCGCGGTGCATCGCCAGCACCGCGTCGCCCGTCACCACCACCACGGCGTCCTGCAGGCCCACCACGGCCGTCAGCACGCCGTCGCTGCGGACGTAGCAGTTGTCCGCCCCCTCCAGCAGCACGTCGCCGACTGTCGCGTTGCCGGCGCCGTCCTTCGGCGACTGCTCCCACAGCGCGTCCCAGCTTCCCACGTCGGACCAGCCGAGGTCCGCCGGCACCACGGCCGCCATCGTCGTCCGCTCCGCCACCGCGTAGTCCAGGCTGATGTTCGGGCAGGCGGCGAAGGCCTCGGGGTCGAGCCGGGTGAAGTCGAGGTCGCGCACCCGGCCTTCCACTGCGCGGCGCACGGCCGCCAGCACGTCGGGGGCAAACCGCTCCATCTCCGCCAGCAGGGTCGCCGCGGTGAACACGAACATGCCGGAGTTCCAAAGGTAGTCGCCCGACTCCACGAGCCGCGCCGCGGTCGCCGCGTCCGGCTTCTCCACGAAGCGCGCGAGGGCGTGCACGCCGGGCGCGTCGGCAAGCTCCGGCCCGACCTCGATGTAGCCATAGGCCGTCTCCGCCCGGCGCGGCTGCATCCCGAACGTCACGACCCGCCCGGCGCGGGCGGCGATGGCGGCGCGGCCCAGCGCGGCATACAGCGCCTCCGTCCGCTGGATCGCATGGTCGGCCGGCATCATCCACAGCAGGGCGTCCGGGTCCGCCTCCGCCGCCAGCAGCGCCGCCGTGGTGATCGCGGGCGCGGAGTTGCGGCCCACCGGCTCCAGCACGACCTCGGCGTCCTGGATGCCGGCGGCGCGCAACTGCTCGGCGATCAGGAAGCGGTGCTCGTGGTTGCACACGACGATGGGCGGCGCGAAGCCCGGCCCCACCCCGCGCCGCGCCGTGTCCTGCAGCATGGTGCGGTCGGACGCCAATGGCCAAAGCTGCTTTGGGAAGCTTTCGCGCGACACCGGCCACAGCCGGGTGCCGGTGCCGCCGGACAGGATCACGGGAACGATGCTGGCGGCCGGCGGGGCGGGGGGCGCAGTCATTCGGGGCCTTGGGTGCAATGGATACGAACCTGTGTGGATCGGTTACAGTCGGACCGGGCCGCTGTCCAGTTGCCGCGGGGCGCCCGCGTCCTCATGATGCGGCGTTCCGATGCGACGTTCCTGGCGCGAGAGGGTCCATGAAGGTCTGTGTGTTCGGTGCCGGAGCGGTCGGCACCCATGTCGCAGGGCGGCTGGCGAAGGGGGGCGCCACGGTCTCCGTCATCGCCCGCGGTCCGCAGCTTGCGGCCATCGAGGCGCGCGGCGTGCGGGTGCACGCGGCCGACGGCGAGATCGAGGCCCGCGTGGCTGCCAGCGCCGACGCGCGGGGGTTAGGGCGCCAGGACGCCGTGATCGTCACGGTGAAGGCGCCGGCGCTGCCCTCCGTCGCCAGGGGCATCGGCCCGCTGCTGGGTCCGGATACCGCGGTCGCCTTCGCGATGAACGGCATCCCGTGGTGGTATTTCCAAGGAACGGGGGACGCTGAGGAGGGCCGGCGCCTGCCAAAGCTCGATCCCGGCGACGCGCTGCGGGACGCCGTGCCTCCGGCGCAGGTGGTCGGCGGCGTGGTCTATTCCTCCTGCACCCTCACCGAGCCGGGCATGGTGCACGTCGAGAACCAGCGCAGCCGGATCGTGCTGGGGGCGCCGGACGGCCACCCGGACGGCCGTTTATCTGGGCACATCGAGGCGCTCGCCGCCATCCTGCGCGCCGGCGGCCTGGTCATGGACGTGACCGACCGCATCCGCGACGCGGTGTGGGCCAAGCTGCTGCTGAACCTTGGCAGCGGCCCGCTCGCGGTGCTGACCGGCTGCGCGCCCGCCCGGATCTTTGCCGAGGACGCCTGCCGCATTGCCACCCGGCGCATCCTGGCGGAGGGCGCCGCCATCGCCGCCGCCATGGGCTGCCCCGTCGAGCCCGACGCCGAGGGGCAAATCGCGCAGGGCGCAAGGTCGCATCACAAGCCGAGCATCCTGCAGGACCTGGAAGGGGGCCGGCCCATGGAGATCGACGCGATCTATGGCGTCCCGCTCGACTTCGCCCGGATGCATGGGGTGCCGACGCCGACCTTGGACCTGCTGGTCGCCATGGTGCGGGCGCGGGCGCGGGCGGCTGGACTCTACGCAGGCTAGGCCGGCGCCTGGCCCAGCACCCAGC
>CAXTTB010000364.1:0-4359 GCA_964246905.1 uncultured Acetobacteraceae bacterium
ATGGTCGATCTCCCGCAGATGGCTCGGGCTGCCGACGACCAGGCGCCGCGACTCGTCGCGCGGGTCGCGCCTGGGATAGGGGAAGGCCTCGTACTGCTCGGCGAGCCTGGCGTCGGTTGCGTCCGTCATGGGGAACACCTATCCCGCGGCGATGCATTCGGCCAAGACACGCGACGCTCGAGCACGCGGCTATTTCGGCATCGGGGCGGAGGGCGTCTCGAAGTCCGCCAACATGGGCGCGCTGCTCCGCACCGGCCATGCGTTCGGGGCGGCGTTCTGCTTCACGGTCGGCGCGGGCTGGGACGCACGGGCCGGGCGGGCGGCGGACACCGCGGACACGCCCGCGCATGTGCCGCTCTGGCGCTTTCCCGACCCGGCGGCGCTCCAGTTGCCGCGGGAGTGCGCGCTGGTCGGCGTCGAGCTGCTGGACGATGCCGTGGACCTGCCGTCGTTCCGGCACCCGCTGAACGCCGCCTACGTGCTGGGGCCGGAACGCTCGGGCCTGTCCGCGGCGATGCACGGACGGTGCCGCTTCGTCGTCCGCATCCCGACGCGCTTCGCCCTCAACCTCGCGGTGGCCGGGGCGCTGGTGATGTATGACCGGCTGCTGCAGCACGGGCGCTTCGCCGAGCGCCCGGTGGCGAGCGGCGGGCCGGGCGAGGCGTTGGCGGCGCCGGAGGGTCATGGCGACCCGCGGTTCCGCCGCACGCGGCCGGATTGGCTGCCGGGCGGCACGGACCCGTGAGGCGCTGCTTGTCCTGACCCCCGCTTGTCCTGACCCCCGCTTGTCCTGACTCGGGACGCACCGTATCTGACGGCCATGCCCCTCAAACATCTTCTTGCCTTGGCCGCTGCCATGTGGCCGGCGCTGGCCCTTGCGCAGCCCAAGCCCGCGGCGCACCCTCCGGCCCATGCCCCGACCCCTGCCGCCAGCGCCGCGCCCAAGCCGATCGGCAAGTTCGAGGATTGGCAGGCCGCGACGCATCAGGAAGGCGGGCAGCTCGTCTGCTACGCCTTCGTCCGCGCCGCGAACTCGCAGCCGGCGCTGCCGGGCCGGGGCGACGTGGTGCTGACGGTGGCGCACCGCAGCAGCGGGCGGGACAGCGTGGCGATCAGCGCCGGGTTCCCGTACGCGGCCGAAGCGGAGGTGCAGATGGGCGTCGATCAGGCCCAGCTTGCGTTCTACACGGCCGGCCGCTCGGCGTTTGCCCGCGACGGACGGGCCGCGGTGGCGGCATTCGTGAAGGCGCGGGAGGCGGTCGCGAAGTCGCCGGGTCCGCGCAACGCCATTGTCACCGACACGTTCAGCCTGCGCGGCTTCAGCCCGGCCTACGCCGCGATGAATAAGGCATGTCCCGCCAAGTGAGCACGACCACCGCCCCCATGCCCGACCTGACGGACGCCGAGCGCGCCCGCATCCTGGCGAAGTCCGCCCTGTTCAACCCGCCGCCCGCGCAGTTGCCGGACGGACGGCGCGACCTCGTGGGCCTCACGCGCGAGGAGCTGGCGGAGGAACTTGCCGGCATCGGCGAGAAGCCGTTCCGCGCCAAGCAGCTTTGGCATTGGATCTACCACCAGGGCGCGACCGACTTCTCCAGGATGTCCAGCATCGCCCGCCCGCTGCAGGAGCGCCTGGCCGAACGCTTCGTGGTCGGACGGCCCGGCGTCGCCACGGAGCAGAGGAGCGCGGACGACACCCGCAAATGGCTGTTCCGCTTCCGCGACGGGCAGGAAGCGGAGACCGTGTACATCCCCGACCGGCGCGAGGACCGGGGCGCCGTGTGCATCTCCTCCCAGGTCGGCTGCACCCTGTCCTGCCGCTTCTGCCACACCGGCACGCAGACCCTGGTGCGGAACCTGGGCGCGCCTGAGATCATCGGCCAGTTCATGGCGGCGCGCGACGCCTACAACGAGTGGCCCAGCCCGCGCGGGGAGACGCCGCGCCTGTTGTCCACCATCGTGCTGATGGGCATGGGCGAGCCGCTCTACAACTACGAGAACGTCGCCCGCGCCATGCGGATCGCCATGGACGGGGAGGGGATCGGCCTGTCCCGCCGCCGCATCACGCTCAGCACCTCGGGCGTCGTGCCGATGATGGACCGCTGCGGGGCGGAGCTTGGGGTCAACCTCGCGGTTTCGCTCCACGCCGTGCGGGACGATTTGCGGGACGAGATCGTGCCGCTCAACCGCAAGTACCCCATCGCCGAGCTGATCGCCGCCTGCCGCCGCTACCCCGGCGCCAGCAACGCCCGGCGCATCACCTTCGAGTACATCATGCTGCGCGGCGTGAACGACAGCGAGGCGGAGGCGCGGGAGCTGGTGCGCCTGATCGCCGGCATTCCCGCCAAGGTGAACCTGATCCCGTTCAACCCCTGGCCCGGTAGCGACTACCGTCCGAGCGGGCGGGAGGCGCTGGAGCGGTTCGCCGCCATCGTGCAGGACGCGGGCTTCGCCGCACCCATCCGGATGCCGCGCGGGCAGGACATCCTCGCCGCCTGCGGCCAGTTGCGGACCGACAGCCGCCGGGTGCGTCCCGCGGCATAGCGCCCGGCCCCCTGACGCCCGATCCGGCCCATGCGCGAAGCAAGCGAGACCCGATGAACCTGATCCCCTACGTCCTCGTCCTGCTGACCGGGCTGATGAACGCCGTGCACTCGGGCACCAACGCCAAGCTCAACGAGACGATGGGGCGCCCGTGGTGGGCCGGGGTGTTCGTGTGCCTGATCTCGGGCGCGGTGCTGCTGGTCGGCGTCGGCTTCGCCCGTGAGAGCTTCCCGGCCGCGGAGACGTTCAAGGCGACGCCCTGGTGGGCCTGGCTCGGCACCGCCATCGCCGCGATCCCGGTCATCTCGACGCTGTTCTTCGCGGGGCGGCTGGGCGGGGGTGCGTTCAACGGGCTGGTCGTGACCGGCACCATCGTGTTCTCCATCATCCTCGACCATTACGGGCTGCTTGGCTTCAGCGTGCACCACGCGAGCCTCCCCCGCATCGCCGGCGCCGCCCTGATGCTGGGCGGGCTTGCGCTCGTCTGCCTGTTCTAGCCGTGCTTGTCTCAGCGCCATCGTGCACCTTGCCGGATGAGGCGGGCCGGCTGACAATCTCAGCGCATGTCCCAAGGCGCCACTGAACGCACCGCCCTGCCGCTCGGGCTGCTGGGGGCGGCGGCGTTCCTGTCGTCGGCCGGGGCGCGCATCGTCGATCCGCTGCTGCACGCCATCGCGACGGACTTCTCGGTGTCGGTGCCGGACCTGTGGGTGGTGATCGCCGCCTTCACCTTGCCATATGGGCTGAACCAACTGGTGCTGGGGCCGGTCGGCGACCGCTTCGGCAAGCTGCGGGTCATGCTGGGGGCGCTGGTGGGCTACGCGCTGTTCACTGGCGCCTGCGCGCTGGCGTCGGACCTTGCGGGCTTGGCGGTGCTGCGGGCCTGCGCGGGGGCCGCCAGCGCCGGGCTGATCCCGGTCGGCATGGCCTACATCGGCGACGCCGTGCCGTACGATCAGCGTCAGGTGACGCTCAGCAAGTTCCTGACCGGCATCGTGCTGGCGCAGACACTGGCCGGGCCGGTCGGCGGCGTGTTCGGGCAGTATATCGGCTGGCGTGGGGTGTTCCTGGTGCTGGCGGCGCTCGCGGTCCTGGTCGCGGCGGCGTTCGCCCGGCGCATCCGCGGCCTGCCGGACCGGCGCAGCCCCGGACGGATGTTCGACCCCGGGAACTACCTCCGCATGGCCGCGCACCGCACCGGGCGCCTGGTGCTGCTGGCGGCGGTGCTCGACGGCGCGTTGTTCGTCGGCTGCTTCCCCTACATCGCGCCCTATCTGCACGAGCGGTTCGGCCTGGGCTACGCGCAGGTCGGCCTGATCCTCGCGTGCTTCGGCCTCGGCGCCTGGTCCTACACCCGCCTGGCCCGGCCGCTGCTCGCCCGGCTGGGGGAGGGCGGCTTGGCGCTCGCGGGCGGGCTGCTGATGGCGGCGGCGCTGGCGCCGGCGATGGCCAGCTTGCGTCCGTGGCTGTTCGTCCCGGTGGAGCTGGCGCTGGGCCTCGGCTTCTTCATGCTGCATTCCGTCCTGCAGGCCCGGGCGACGGAGATGCTGCCGCAGGCGCGGGCCACGGCGGTCGCGGCCTTTGCCTGCCTGCTGTTCCTCGGGCAGAGCATGGGCGCGCTGCTGATGGGCGCCGCCATCGCGCGCTTTGGCTACAAGCCGGCGTTCCTGCTCGACGCCGGGTGCGTCGTGCTGCTGACGCTGTGGCTGGCGCGGATGCTGCGGCGCGGGCCGGCCTGACGTTGCGGACGGCGCCGGCCGGACCATCTCTTATTGCATGACCGACACGCCGCATCCCCCGACCGCCGCCGAGCAC
>CAXTTB010000365.1:0-4322 GCA_964246905.1 uncultured Acetobacteraceae bacterium
GGTCGGGGTGGCGGGCCCGGCCGTGGGGAACACCGAGCGGCCGGACACGAACAGCCCGGCCACGCCGTGCACGCCGCAGTCCACATCGACCACGCCCCGCCGCGGGTCCCGCGCCAGGCGCGTCGTGCCGGTCTGGTGCGCCGCGTCGTCGAACTCGGCCTCCTCGTGCCGCCCGGACGCGATCCAGGGGCGCAGGCGCAGCGGGGGCAGGCCGAGGCGCTCCAGCTCCGCCTTCACCGTCCGCGCCAGGGTCGCGACGCTTTCGCGCTCCTGCGCGCCGATGCGCCAGTCGATCTGCGGCAGCCGCAGGCCGTGCCGGTCCAGCCCGGCGCCGAGCGTCACGCGGCTGTCGGGGTCGGGCCGCTGCTCCACCAGGCACATCAGGGTGAGGCGGGAGTACTTGTGGGTGACGGAGCGGCCCGCCAGGAGGCGGTCGCTGACCGCGCGCCCGACCAGGCCGAGCTGGGACGCGACGGTCCAGGCGTCGCGCGGGATGCTCGGGCTGTTGCGCTGCGCGAGGCGGCGGGCGGCGTCGAAGGGGTTGTCGGGCGCGCGCTCCTCGTCCACCCAGGCGGCGCAGTTCAGCAGGCGCCGGGTCTCCTGCGCGTGCGGGCTGAGGGACAGGCCGTCGATGAAGTCGTGCCGGCGCCCGGCCAGGTCCCGGCTGTAGCCGCCGAAATACGCGCGCAGCCGGTGGGCGTCCCGGGGGTCGAACTCGCCCAAGGCGCAGCGCGGGTGGTCCATCAGGAAGCGGCCCACCTGGCCGTGCTGGTTGCCGAGGCCGCCGGGCACGGTGCGGTCCGAGAGCAGCAACATGCGCGCGTTCTCGATGCCCCCGGCGCACAACACCAGGAGCGCCGTCCGCACGGTGGCGCGCCGCCCGCTGGGGGCGCAGACCTCCACCCCCTCCACCTGCGTGCCGGCGTCGTTCACCAGGACCTGCGTCACGGTGGCGTTGAGCAGGACGCGCGTGTCGGGGTCGGCGTGCCGCTGCAGGAAGCGGGGGCCGAAGCGGATGAAGTCGCGCGGGCGGTTGTCCTCGCGGCTGAACTCCCAGGTCGTGCGGGACACCAGCTTGGGGTCGAAGCCCGGCGTGTCGCGGGCGGGCGGCCCGGCGTCGCCGGCTTCCAGGCCGAGATGCCGCGCGGCCCGGCGGATGAACGGCGTCATCTCGGCGCGCGTCACGTCCCAGCCGGAGTGCGGCACCCAGCCGCGGCGGGCGTAGTCGATGTCGTCGAACTCCGCGCAGCGCCCGGACCAGGTGTGGGAGGTGCCGCCGAAGATGCGGTTGCGGGTCTTCCACTCGGTGGTGGCGCGCGGGTGGCCGACGCTTTCGAAGGCGTTCAGGGCGTCCGCCGCCTCGTCCTCCTTGAGGCCGCCGCTTTCCAGGATCAGCACCCGGGCGCCGCTGCCGGCCAGCTCGCTCGCGACCGTCAGCCCGGCCGGGCCGCTGCCGACGATGCAGATGTCGGCACTGAGCGCCGGGTCGGGCGGGAGGCTTTCGAGGTCGGTGATGTCCATGCGCGTCCGCGTTGCTGCCGAGACGCCCTCGTTAGCGGGAAGCGGCGGCGCGAAAAAGGCGGATTCCAATGAAGAAGCGTTTTGGCGGGCCGGTCACGCGGCGAAGGCGGCGCGCCCCTGGGCCTGGCCGGTGGCGAGGAAGCTGAGCAGCGGGTCCGCGCCGCTCGCCCGCACGTCCGGGTAGGCCGCGAGGTACTTGCTGGTCGAGAAGGCGGCGGACGGGTCGCGGCCCTCCTTCCAGCCGTAGTCCTCGAAATGGCGCAGCGGGTCCGTGCCGGCGGCGGCCACGTCGGGGTTGTGGGCGAGGTAGTAGCGGGTGTCGAAGAAGGCGTCGGGGTGCAGGCCCTGGCGCCAGCCGGTCTGGCCGTAGCTGGCCGCGGCGTCGGCGCCGGCGGGCACGAGCGTGGCGAACTGCGCGAAGTAGTAGGCGCGGTCCACCAGCGGGTCCGGGGCGCCCGTCCCTTGCGGGGCGTTGATGAAGGCCGGGCGGCCTTCCGGGCGGCCATGGGCGAGGTAGTGCGCCAGCGGGTCCAGCCCGGCCGCCGCCACGTCGGGGTTCGCCAGGAGGTATTGCCGGTCGCTGAACGCGAGCGACGGCTCCCGGCCCTGCTGCCAGCCCGCCGCCTCGAACTGCGCCAGCGGGTCCTGCCCGGCGGCGGCCACGTCCGGGTTGGCCTTGAGGTAGTACGTCGTGTCGAAGAACGGGTCGGGGTTGTAGCCGAGCCTCCAGCCGGCCCGGTGGTAATGCGCGCTGGCGTCCTCCCCCGACGCCGTCACGTCCGGGTGCTGCGCCAGGTACCAGGCGCGGTCCACCAGCGGGTCCTGCGGGCCGACCGGGTGCGGCGCGGCCGGGGCGGCGGCGCGGCCCTCCGCCCGGCCGTTCAGCAGGAAGTGCTGCAGCGGGTCCATGCCCGCCGCCCGCACGTCCGGGTTGGCGGCGAGGTAGGCGCTGGTGCTGAAGTTTGGGCCGGGGTCGCGGCCTTCGCGCCAGCCGTGGTCCGCGTAGTGCTGCAGCGGGTTGGCCCCGGACGCGGCCACGTCGGGGTTCTGGTTCAGGTACCAGGCCGTGCTGAAATAGGCGTTGGGGTCGCGGCCCTCCCTCCAGCCGTGGGCGAGGTAGTGCGGCAACGGGTCGAGGCCCGCCGCGGCGCCGTCGGGGTTGTGGGACAGGTAATACGCCGGGTCGAAATCCCGGCCCGGCCCGGCGGACACCGGGGCGCTCAGCCGGTGCGTGGTGCGGAGCAGCGTGCCGCCCGCGCCGTCGGAGGCGAGGCTGAACTGGTCCGCGGCGTAGGTCCCGGCGCCCAGGGCGAAGCGCGCCGCCACGGCGCCGCCCTTGCTGACCTGCACGGCGCCGCCGCCCAGGCCGAGCGACAGGCCGGGGCCGTAGGACAGGCCCTGCAGGTCGATGCTGTCGCCGTTCTGGAAGTCGCGCAGGGCCGCGGAGATGCCGGTGCTGCCGGCAAAGGCGAGCCGGGCCGTGGGGTCCAGGAAGGCGATGGTGCCCCCAAGCGCCGCGGGCGTGCCGCCAGGCGCCGCAGGCACGCCAACCGTGAGCGTCGCGGCGTCCAGGGTGATGAGGCCGGTGTTCGCGAGCGTGCCCGCCCGGGCGGTGCCGTGGCTCACGGCGAGCGTGCCGGCGTTGGCGAGCGCCCCGTAATCGGCGTCGCCCGTCTGCGTGATCGTCCCGGCGTTGCTCAGGCCGGAGGCGGCGCCGCGGGTCGGCGACACGGTGGAGAAGCCGCCGGCGACGGCGAGCGTGACGCCGGCGCCCAGCACCACCGGGCCGGACGCTGAGGACAGCGCGCCGCCGGCCATCCGCAGGTCCGTGTTGTCGAGCGGCCCCGGCACGTCCAGGCTGGAGCCGCTGGCAGCGAGGTCGATCAGCGCCCGGGCGCCGTTCAGGCCCTGCACGGCGGTCGCGCCCCGGAACTGGAAGGCGGCGCGCGCTGTGGGTGCGAAGGCGCCGCGCCAGGCCACGCCGTCCAGCACGACGTTGCCGGTGAAGCCGAGGCTGCCGCCCGCGGCGGTGGCGGTGCCGCCTTTCAAGGTGGGGCTGAGCGCCGTGATGCCGTTGAGCCGGCTGCCGGCCAGCAGGACCAGGGACGCGCCGGCGTTGTCCCAGGTGGCGTTGGGCGCCAGCCCCACCGTGCCCGGCCCGGACGTGCTGCCGACCAGGGCGGCGAGGCCCGCCGTGGTGGTGCCCGCAAGGTTCAGCCGGCTGCCGGCGTTCAGGACCAGCGCGCCGGTGTTGAGGAAGCCGGCATCGACGGTGAGCGTGCCGCCGCCCTCCACCGTGACGCTGCCGGCGTTGGCGGCGTTCCCGAGCGCGCTGCTCCCAGTCACGTCCAAAGCCAGCCCGGCCCCCAGCGTCAGGCGCGCGCCGCTGGCCGCGGAGAGCGCCGCGTCCGCGAGAAGCAGGGCGGCGTTGTCCAGCGTTTCCGTGTCCGAAGCCTGCAGCGAAAGGCGGCTCAGCGTCAGCGCCCCCGGCCCGGCGCCGGATGTGCCGAGGAGGGACAGGCCGCCGCGGAAGAAGGTCTGCGGCGGCGGCGTGTCGATGGACAGGCCCGGCGTGCCGGCCAGCGTCACCGGGCCGCGCAGGGCCACGCCGTCCAGCACCATGGCCGGGCCGAGCGTCAGCGTGCCCGCCGTGACCACGATGCCGGCGGAGTTGCCGTTGACGACGACCACAAGCTTGCGGCGGCGTTGCCCGCGTGGCCGCGGCCGTTCAGGGTCAAGGTGGAGGCGGCGCCGACGACCAGGCCGTTGCTGGGCCCGTTCACGATGCCGGACGAGAATGC
>CAXTTB010000366.1:0-4306 GCA_964246905.1 uncultured Acetobacteraceae bacterium
ACTGCTTTACCCCCCCGCCCCCCCCGGTCCCCCCCCCGCCCCCCGGACCCCCGGGGGGGGGGGGGCGCGCGGGCGGGCCCCCCCCCGACCGGCTCCTGGCTGACCAGCAGCCGGGTGCCGGCGGGGAGGTTCGCCCGCAGCAGGGTGCGCCTGCCGCCCGGCAGCAGGCCGAGGCTGACCGGCGCCGGCGGCGCGGGGGTCAGCACGAAGAAGGCCAGCACCGCGGCCAACGCCAGCGACGCGACGGTGGTGGTGCGCCACAGCGCCGGGCTGCGCCAAGCCTTCTCGAAGGCGCTGCGCCGGGGCACGGTGCGGCGGAGCACGACCTTCTGCAGCCCGGTCGCCAGCGCCAGGCGCTGCCACAGCTCCGGCGGCGGGAACTGCGGGACCACGGCCATAGCCAGCGGGCTGAGGCGATCCTGCCAGGCGATGATGCTGGCCGCGACGCCCGGGTCCTGCATCGCCAGCGCCTCCATGGCGCGCGCCTTGTCCGGGGCGTAGAGGCCCAGCACGTACTCGGCCGCGTCCAGGTCGCGGTCGCCCGGCGCCGGGTCCTCGGAGGACGGGTCGGGACCGCCGGGGTCGGACGGCATCACGACGCCCCGCCCAGGCAAGAGCGCAGCGCCAGCAGCGCGCGCCGGATGCCGGACTTCACGCTGCCGAGCGGCTGGCCGACACGCTCGGCGATCTCCGAATGGGTCAGCCCCTCGAAGAAGGCGAGCAGGACCAGGCCGCGGCGCCCGGTGTCGATCTCGTCCAGGCAATGGTGCAGCAGCGCCCCTTCCTGGGTCGCCAGCAGGCGGCCGAGCGGGTCGGGGTCGGGATCGGCCGCCTCCGGCGCCTCGCCGCCGGCCGCCTCCCGTCCGACGCGGGCGACGGAGTCGAGCGCGCGGTAGCGGACAAGGCTGAGCAGCCAGGCCCGGGCGTTGCCGCGCGCCGGGTCGAACCGCGCGGCGTTGCGCCACACCTGCAGCATCGCGTCGTGCACCGCGTCCGCCGCGAGCGCCGGCTGGCGGGTGATCCGCAGCGCCACGCTGTACAGAAGCCCCGATTGCGTGTCGTAGAGCCGGCGGAACGCGACGCCGTCCGCCTGCGCGCAGCGCGCCAGCAGCATGGCGACCTCGTCGGAATGGGCCTCGTCCGCAACGGCGTCCATCATGCCGGCATCATCGCCGCCGGTGCGGGGGACGGCAAGGCCAGGCACATAGGCGATGGCGCCGCGCCCCTGCTATGCGTTCCGCCATGCGGTCCTGGCCTGCCATGCTGCCCATTCATCCCATAACGGAACGGATACAAAGTGAGTCGCGAGCCTTCCATCCAACAGACCGCCATCAAACGTCCCGCCGTCGCCCGGCACGCCGCCAGCCTGATCGTGCTGCGGACGGGGCCGCCAGAGGCGGCTGGGCCACCAGAGGCGGCCGGGCCACCAGAGGCGGCCGGGCCATCGGGATTGGAGGTGCTGATGGGCCTGCGCGGCGCCGGGCACCGCTTCATGCCGAACCGGCTGGTGTTCCCCGGCGGCGCCGTCGATCCCGGCGACGGCACCCGCCCGGCCGCCGCGGAGCCGCGGGACGACGTGCTCGCCGCGATGGGCCGCGCCGCCCGCCCGCGCCTGGCCCGCGCCGTGGTGATGGCGGCGGCGCGGGCGCTGGAGGAGGAAACCGGCCTGACCCTCGGCACGCCGCCCCGGTTGGACGCGGTGGATTACCTATGCCGGGCGGTGACGCCCACGGCGAGCGCGATCCGGTTCAACGCGCGCTTCCTGGTGGTGGACGCGGCGGCGGTGCAGGGGACGCTCGGCGGGTCGGGCGAGCTGGAGGCGGTGCGGTTCTACCCGCTGGCCGAGGCGCTGGCGCTCGACCTGGCCGTGGTGACGCGGCAGGTGCTGGAGCGGCTGCTGGCGTGGCTCGCGCTGCCGGACGCGGAGCGCCGGGTGCGGCCCCGCACGGGCGTGTTCAGGGAGCGGCGCTGGCGGGAGGAGTGACACCAGCGGCACGATGCGATGATCCTTCCATCGCATCGGGCCGGTGGTATCGCGCGCCGGGTTGGCGGGCGGCGGCGCGCCAAAAAGACTCATGCCGCTGGCATGAGCAGCTCCGCATGGGCCTCGGACAGCCAGGCGTGGAACGGCCCGTCCGCGTCGAACGGGTCGTCATACGCGGCGCGTAGGCGGGGGCTGTCCCGGTACAGCAGGCGGACCTCCCGCTGGATTTCGGCGCCGTTGCTGAACGCGGCATAGTGCCAGCGGCCGTCCGGCACCGAGGCGGGCTGCTGCCGCGCGACCTGGCGGCGGTACCAGTGCCAGATCTCCAACGCCTCGATGCTGTCGCCGGCGTAGCGGCCGAGCATGACGTCGCCGACCGAGTTGATCTTGGTGAAGTGCATGAAGCGCAGCGGGGCGCCGTTGGCCCGGATGCCGCCATCGGCGCCGATGGTGAGCCGCCGGGTGCTGAGGTTCCAGCTCGCGACGTTGCAGCCGGGGTCGCGCAGGACCGCCACGCCATCGAACAGCCCGGGCGCCAGGTCCACGTACTTCTGGTCGGTGAACAGCCCGGCGGCGGGATCGTCGTAGCAGGCGCGCAGGAGCTGCGCCGCCCACCATTCCGCGAAGTCCCGCCCCGGCCCGTCGCTGCGCACGGCGATGAAGCCCAGGTTGAACGCGCCGAAGCGCAAGGAGGCCAGCTCGTTGTCCCCCATCACGCGGGCGTTGCGGTTCGGGCTGGTCTGGTGCGGGGTGAGCACGACCGCGGCACGGTCCAGCGCCTCCAGCACGGTGTCGAGCGGGTGGAACACGGCGATGTCGGGATCGAGGTACACGACCGCCTCATGGCCCGCGTCCATCAGGCGCAGCATGGCGCTGCCCTTCACGGCGGTGCAGGCTTCCACGACGTCGTGCTTGAACAGCCAGGCCCGCGTGCGCGGGATGCCGAGGTCATCGAGGCCCAGCACCGCGTCGAAGCCCGCCAGCAGCTCCGCCGCGTCCGTCCCGGGCGGCGGCTCGTCCACCACCACGGCGCAGACGGCCCAGTCCGGATGCGCGGCGCGCAGCGTGGACAGCAAGGTGCGCGCCCGGCCGAGGTAGGCGTAGGTGAAGCTGGTGAAGCAGCAGACCCGGCTCATGCTGCTGAAATTGCGCCAGGCGCATCCGGCAGGGGCAGCGTGGCCGTCATGCCGCGGGACTCCAGGCGGCCCATCTCCGACCCCTGTTCCCCGCACAGCCGGACGTAGGCGACGGCCGCTTCGGAGGCGAAGAACTCCACGATGGCCGCGGCGTCCGGCATGACCAGGCCCCTGCCCCGGGCCAGCACCATGTCGGCGACGTTGCCGCTGCCGGGCAGGGTCACGACATCCGCCCCGGCGGCAATGGCCTCGTAGGCGACGAGGCAGAACGTCTCCGGCCAGGGCGACAGCACCAGCACGAGGTCGATGGAGGCCGCGGCAAGCGCGTCCGTCATGGCGCCGCGGGCGCCGGCGCTGACCTTGGTCAGGACGGTCTCGACGCCGGGCAGCGGCGGGTCGGCGGCCAGGGCCGTGAAGTGGAACAGCCGGTAGCCCGCCTGCCCGGCCCGCGCGCCGGCGCGCTGCGCGAAGGCGGGCCAGCCCTTGGTCGGCGTGGGGTAGCCGGCGCAGCCGACGCGGACCGGGTTGTCGGGCGTGCCGCGCGGGGACGCGCCCAGCAGGCCGTAGCGCGTGGCGCCCGGACGGACCCGGGCGTATTCATGCACCTGGGCCGACACGTGCGGCAGGCGCGCGGCGGCGTGCCAAACGGCCAGCGCCGCCTCCGACGGCGCCACGACGTGGAACGGGATGGCGGCGAACAGGCGGGCGAGCTGGGCCAGGTGCTCGTCCCGGTCCTCGCCGTACACGCAGACCCGGCAGGCCATGCTGCCCGGCGGCGGCCCGCCACAGAACGTCACGTCGTTCCGCAGCAGGTTGTAGCCGACGCACGCAGCCTCGTAGTCGTTGACCCAGAACACCGCGGCGGCCGGGCCGAGCGCGGCATGGAGGGCGACCAAGGGGTCGGTCTGATGGCCGAGCAGGCAATGCACCACGAGGCGCCGCGCCGCGGGCATGACGGGCGCCAGCCCCGCCAACGCCTCTGTCAGGCCGGCATAGGTGGCCAGCCCGCAATACGCGCCGTCCATCGTGAGGTGGATCAGCGGGTCGCCCCCGGGCGGCGCCAGCATCAGGCGCGGCGCCACCGGGGCGATGTGCAGGTAGGCCTCGTTCCGGGCGTTGAACGCCTTCTGCTCGTCCGAGACCAGGATCTGCACGCCGCCCGTGGAGTGGGTGTAGCGGTCATGGC
>CAXTTB010000367.1:0-4303 GCA_964246905.1 uncultured Acetobacteraceae bacterium
GAACAGCTTTAGCTATGCGATGACCATAGTCCTTTTTGGGAAGGGCACAGCCTTAGCCATACCATAAACCTTCCGGGTGGATCGCGGCTTTAACCGCTGAGGTTAGCTTTCCTGCTTCCCCACAAACAACACACATCTGCTCGAAAAAAAGATAGTTCCAACGTGGCACCATCTTCCCGTACTCTCGTCTCACCCGCCATACAGCCCTGAGGTGCCCACGTGACCGTTCCTCGTCTCCTTTCTGCCGCCTTCCTTCTCACCGCGATCTCCGCCCCCTCCCAGCGAGGCCTCGGTCCCATGGATCACGGCATGGGACGCGGCCCCTTCGGCTTCGCCGACATGCGCGCGCCCGTCACCAACGCGCCCTATACGGCCACCTACACCACCACCTCGACGGAAACCCTGCAGGATGGCACCATCTTCACTCATACCACCACTCGTATTGTCCTGCGTGACTCCCTCGGCCGCACCCGTGAGGAAATTACCATGCCCGCACGCGGCTCCTCCGCCACCAACGCGACACGCACCCACATCATCCTCCTCGACCCCGTGGCGCGTACCATCACGCAGCTGCACCCGGAAGAGAAGACGGCCACTGTCCGCGCCCTCCCTCAGCCCGTGAACGACACCGCCCAGTACCGTCACGGCCCGCACGGTAACGGCACCGCGGCTCCGGCGGACAATCCCAACGTCGTCAGAACAGACCTTGGCTCCAAATCCATCGCGGGCATCGTCGCCACCGGCAAACGCACCACGCGCACCATCCCGGCCGGCGCAATGGGCAACGCCGCTCCCATCGTCTCTACGCACGAGGTCTGGACTTCTCCCGATCTCGAAATCGAACTCAGCCGCACGGACACTGACCCCTTCCATGGCAACCGCGCCGAGACGGTAGCCGCAATCACCAAAGCCGAGCCTGCCGCAGCCCTCTTCCAGATCCCACCGGACTACACCGTCCAGCAGGCACCATTGCACGCGGATCACCTCGGCCCGCATCACAACAACACACCTCAGCCGCCTTCGGGAGCCTGAGCCCTCTGTCCTCATAAAGCCATGTGCAGACGACACGGCAGCCACTATCCACCCAACCCCGCCGTCTAACCTCACAGGAGATTGCATGGCCGGTTGGATCAAGGCAGCCTGCGCCGGCATTCTCGGCGGTGCGCTCATCGGAGTTGTATACGCGCAGAAAGCATTTCGCGAGTACCCCTCCGTCGAATACGGCGGTCACTTCCCGCTTCCATCCGACTGGCAGCATCAGGGCGAGTGGACTTTTGCCCGCCTTATGTATCCGCCCGGCCCCCTCGACGGCTATGTCGGTCGCTTCGACGGTCCCTGGCAGGAGGGCCTCTCTCTCTGGACCCAGGACTATCCCCGCGCCGACCGCGCACTCGCCAACGCCATGCACCGCCTTACCCGTGTCGACGCCCGCTCCGTCGAGCAGTCCGTCTCCCTCGACGACGGCGACGAAATCTACAATTGGCCGTGGCTCTACGCCGTCCAGGTAGGCGAGTGGGGTCTCACGCAAAAAGAGGCGGACAAGCTGCGCGACTATCTCCTTCGCGGCGGCTTCTTCATGGCCGACGACTGCCACGGCTCACAGGAACAGGCCTTCTTCGAACAAACCATGAAGATAGTCTTTCCGAACCGTGAACTCGTCGACATCCCTGACAGCGACCCCATCTTCCACATGCTCTTCGATCTCGACGAGCGCTTCCAGGTACCCGGCGCCGAACACCTCAACCACGGTCACAAGAAAGACGGCTATGTCCCCCGTTGGAAAGGCATTTACGACGACAAGGGCCGCATTATGGTCGCCTTTTCCCTCAACTCTGATCTAGGCGACTCCTGGGAGTTTCTCGACGATCCCCGCTACCCGGTCAAATACTCCGCGCTCGGCACCAAACTCGGCGTCAACTACGTTCTCTATGCCATGACCCACTAGATACGGAACCAGTCAGTTCCGCGCCTCTGCCATGCCCTCCGCGAACGCGTCCAGCGAAAGCGACCGCAGCAGATTCCTTCGCATCCCGCTCTGCACCGCGTCCATCCCGCGCACCGCATGTTCAATCCATCCAAAGCTCACCGAATCCGCAAGACCTTCCATCTCCCGAAGGAGGTCTATGTTGCGCGCACGATCCGCCGCCCCCGAGCGCAGTAAGAGCAGATCCTCCAGCAAACCCGCCAGCGCCCCCAGCAGCGCGAGCGACACCCAGCCCCACCACGCGCCCCCGGCGCCCACCCGCATCGCCAGCAGCAGGCACATGCCGGACAGCAGGTTGGGCAGCAGCCGCGCCGGGCGCACGCCGCGCCCCGTGGCCCGGTGATGGACGGCCAGGCCCACGGCCTCCAGCGCCATGCCGAGGAGGATCAGGTCGAACATCCTCCCGCTTGCGAACAGCCCCGCCATGAAACGCCTTAGCCCCGCGCCACGGCGTCACTCATGCGCCACCGCCTGATGCATCTTGCGCAGGCCCAGCGCCATCAGCCCGGCGACCACGGGGATGCTGAGGCCCATGGCGATCTCAGGGTCGATATGCCCGCCCGCCGCCTTGAGCGCCTTGGCGGCATAGCCGATCAGGCCGACGATGTAGTACGTGACCGCGGCGATCGACAGGCCCTCCACCGTGGACTGCAACCGAAGCTGCAGCCGCACCCGGCGGTTCATCGCCTCCAGCACCGACTGGTTCTGCCGCTCCCGCGTCACGCTGACCCGGGTGGCG
This sequence comes from uncultured Acetobacteraceae bacterium, assembly GCA_964246905.1. Taxonomy (GTDB): domain Bacteria; phylum Pseudomonadota; class Alphaproteobacteria; order Acetobacterales; family Acetobacteraceae; genus CAHJXG01. Next base: position 2,724 of record CAXTTB010000367.1, read on the forward strand.
AGCAGTTGCGTCGCCCGCGCGACCCGGCGCGACAGCTCCTCCTGCCGCCCCGCCGCCGAACGGCAGGTGTTCATCGCAGGCGCCAGCCGCCGCGCGGTGAACTCCTGCATGGTCTGCAGCCCCGGCAGCCGCACCTCGCGCAGCTCCTGCACCCGGCGCTGCACCAGGCCGTCATAGGCGAAGGCGGCGCTGAAGCGGAACAGGTTGTCGGCCTGGCGGCTGTCGATGGCGGCGGCGAGGCGGGTCAGGCGCTCCAGCAGCACCGGCTCGTCCGGGTCGCCGGCCGTGACCATGGCGGCGGTGATCTCGGCGACCTCCCGCTCGCACCGGGCGATCTCAGGGGCGAGCGCCTGGGCGACCGGGAGCGCGAGCAGCGCCATGATGCGGTAGGTGTCGATCTCCATGAGCCGCTGCACCACGCGCCCGGCCTGCGCCGGCGTCAGGCTGCGGTCCTGGATCAGGACGCGGCTGAACCCGTCCTCCCGCACCCGGAAGTCGGCGAACGCCGCCGCGGCACCGCGGGTGAACGCCGGCCCCACCAAAACGCCCGGGAACAGCCGCCGCGCCATCGCGAGCGACTGCGTTTCGTCCCCGTCCTGCGGCAGCAGCGCCACGTGCGCCGCGACCATGACCTGGCCGGGCAGGCTGGCCAGCCAGTCCGCGGGCACGGCGGCGATGGCCGGGTCGTCGAACGGGTCCGCCCCGGCGCCGGCGACGATGAACTTGTAGCGGACGAACTCGGTGTGCCGCTCCCACTTGATGCGGAACGGGCCGAGGTCGGCGCTGTAATGGTTGGCGCCCGGCGGCGGCGGCGGGACGCCGTAGCGGCCCGCGAGCGCGCAGACGGCGCCGTATCCGCCCTCCCGCGCCGCCGTGTCGGAGAACAAGGCGAGCTAGGGCAGCCGGGTGGGCGCCACCAGCGATTCGGGCGGGCGCGCGTGCACCTCGTCGTTGAGCTGGATGCGCAGCGGGTGGTCGGCGGGCAAAGTCGTCACGGGGGAACGGCCTCCACCTGCCGGGCGAAATCGAGGATCAATGCCGCCGTGTCCTCCGGACGCTCCTCGTGCGCAAGGTGGCCGAGGCCGGGCATGGCAACCAACGAGGCCCCGGGCACGATCCCCCGGACCCGCTCGGCCTGCGCGGGCGGCACGGCCCGGTCGTTCGAACCCACGACCAGCAGCAGCGGCACCGCCAGCCGGGGAAGATCGCGCAGCAGCGGCGCCAGGTCCCAGCGCGCCATCATGCCGAGCGCCGCGGCGGCATGGGCCGGGTTGCGGATCACCCGGCCATACAGCGCCACGCCCTGCGCGTCGATGCGCGACCCGGTGCCCTCCAGGATCTGCTGCACCGCCCCGTCGCTCTTGGCCCGCCAGGCGAAAAGCTGCGGCAGCAGCGGCAGGCCGACCAGCAGCCGCGCCAAGGGCGAGAAGATCTGGCCCGGCACCCCCTCCAACGGCACGAAGGCCCCGTTCAGGCTGACCAGTCCCCGCGGCGCGACCTGCCCGTCGAGCACCATCCGCGCCCGCAACGCCGCCCAAGCCGAATGCCCCCCCGCCAGCACGGGTCTCACGTTCCGCGTT
>CAXTTB010000368.1:0-4299 GCA_964246905.1 uncultured Acetobacteraceae bacterium
CCCCGCCTCACCCTGCGGGTGCCCCTCCCGGGGGCCTCGGCGGGGTCCAACTGCGGGCCCGGCCTTCGCCATGCGACGGCGGGAGTGCAGGGCGCGGCGCCGCGTCAGAGCGGCGTGCCGGGCGGCAGCCGCGACAGGCTCGCCAGGGTGGCGTCCACGGCGCGGAACAGGCCCCAGGTCTCCTTGTACTCGGCCTTGAACACCTTGGACCCGGCCTCCGCGTCGTTGTGCCGAGCGTGGATGTAGTCCGTCCAGCGACGGCTGGCCGGCTTGCGGTGGTGGTAGTCGTGGCACGGCGCGTCGCCGACCAGCACGACCAGCCGCACGAACACCTGCACGGCCAGCATGTTCAGCCACCAGCCGGCCCAGGCCAGCGCGCCCCGCGGCGAGGCCATCGGCGCCGCCGGCGGCATCATGCCCGGGAACACGCCGCCCGTGGCGTGGGCGGTGAGGTCCCGTCCGCGGGCGGCGATCAGCTCCGCCTCGGGGAAGCTGTGCTCGCACAGGATGCGGCCCACCGTCGCGGCCTGCAGCAGCACGGTGACGGGCAGCACCCAGGCCAGCAGGAAGGCCAGCCAGTGCCCGGTCGCCGTCGCCAGCAGCGCCATCGCCGCCCACACGGCGATGCCCGAGACGTTGTGCTGCGTGTCGTGCGACCCCCAGGCCGCCCGCACCCGGCGGACCGCGAACTGTGCATGGAACACCGGCGACAGCAGGTTCAGCAGCACCCGGCGGCGCAGCACAGCCAGGCCCACCCCGGCCTCGAGCCGGCAGGTGTTGAACACGAAGTCGGCGAACTCGTCCTCCTCCGTCAGCAGCTTGTTGTTGCTGTGGTGGAGCATGTGCTCATGCTTGTAATGGTCGAAGTGCTTGAACAGCAGGATGGCCGAGACGAGCCGCCCGACATGGATGTTGGTTTCGCGGTCCTTGAACACGGTGCCGTGCGAGCAGTGGTGGAACACCACCACCTGGAACAGGCCGAGGCCCGCGGTGGTGAGCATCATGCCGAACGCCGCCAGGGGCGGGCAGACATGCAGCGCCGCCAGCGTCAGCCCGGCGCCGAGCAGCGTCTGCAGCAAGGCGACGGCGACGAAGCGCAGCGGCGAGCGTTCCTGCGGCGCCTCGCCCGGGGCGGGCTGCGCCGTGAGCCAGGTGAGGAAGGGCTGCAGGGCCTGCGGCAGGCGGTCGTGCATGACCAGGCGCGGGTTCGCGGGCGGGAGGGCGACGCTCCAGCTCCGGTCCTCGGGAAGAATGACGGTGGGTGATGAGAAAGTCATGTTTGCTCTCCGGCGTGATGAACCTGGCACGTGGCGCGCTGCCATTGCCAACACAGTTAACGCGTTTGCTTCGCCCTCGGAATATAAGAAGCGCAACGTTAGCGTGCTGTTAAACTACGACCGAAAAGCTCGTCTAGATGCAGCTCGACTTAACTTACCGTTAATGGAATCCTACCATTCTCTTAACGAAATATCTATTTTTTCTGCCATATCACGTTTAGGTATTCAAAATGACCATTGTCTAAGATGGCTTGTGACAGCGGAGTATCCCGGCCATTGACGGCCGGGCCGCTGTCCTGCTCGATTCACAGGGCGCCCGTCAAGACTCGCCTGCGGAACAGGGCCGCCAGGCGGGGCGGCATGGCGACCGGGCCATGGTAGCGGCCCCGGCTCACGTCGCGGACGCTGAGCACCGCGAAGCCGTCCTGCCACTCACCCCGGTCCACCTCCTCCGGCCAATCGTCGCCGCGCCACAGCAGCGGGCGCAGGCCGTCCGCGTCCTCGACCCAATGCCAGTCGCTTTTCTGGGGATCGTCGGGATAACCGTCCCAGATCTCGACGTCATACATGGTGATCGTTCTCCGTCGTTTTTGGATGGGTGAGGACGCTGGCGCCGGGTCAGGGCTTTCAGCGCACGTCCCGTCCTGGTTGGTGGGACCTGGATACGTCGCCGGCGGTTCCGGCGTGGGTGAACGTTTGAGGATGCAGGCCTTGGTTCAAGCCCTTGGCCTGCCGGACCGTGCCAGCCCTGCGGACCGTGCAAAACTGCCAATGAGCCATGTCTATCTCTCGGTATGTAGCAGGACATTTAAAGCATAGTTCTTTTACAGTCGTTAAAATAACTCAAAAAGCCTTATCAGCCAGCGTTCACGGCATGATGATTGCCGCCCAATCATTTGGAAGTGTGAGATTAGACAGAGAATGTTCTGCTTTTGAATGCCGCCCACCGAACCTATCAACCGGCGGCAGCATTTTGAAGGAGTTTTTTCAATGGCTTCAAGCGGCGCCTCGATGCCCGTCCCATCGTTTGCCCAGCCGGTGGTCAACGCGATCCAGCAGCAGATCTCGTCCTTTCTGCCGAGCGATCTCGCCTCGGCCATCACCTCCCAGTTCGCCGGCGGCGTGCCGGTGCAGCCTTCAACCGTCGGCGCGATGCCCGCGATGACGTTTAGCCCGCCTGCGTCCGGATCGGGCGCCGCACCCGCGGGCGCATCCGCGGCCCAATCGACCATCAGCGCGATCCAGGCGCAGATCACGGCCCTGCTGCCGAGCGGCCTGGCGTCGGCCATCACGTCGCAGTTCGCCGGCGCGTCCTCCACCGGCCAGGCGCCCTCCTCCGCCTCGGCCGCCGCTCTGGTCCTGCCGTCCAGCGACCTGATCAACACGTTCATGTCGCTGCCCCAGCCGATGTAGCACCGGCGATGTAGCACCGGCGATGTAGCACCGGCGATGCAGCATCGGGGTCGCTGCCGGAAGCAGCGCCCCGGCCCGTGCCCATCCCCGCGCCGGCCCCGGCCTGCGCGGGGCATCGCGGCACCCCATGCGGCGTCTCAAATTTCACGCTTCCGCGGGCGCGATTGTCTCATTCGCCATCTTCCGCTGCCCGGGCCGGGCCTCTATCGTCCGGGCCACGAACAATCGGTTGGAAAGCAAGCGCCATGGACATCGACTGGAAAGCCGAACTCAAGCGGCCAGTGACGCTCATCCTGGCGGCGCTGGCCGTGATCGGCTGGATCTTCGCGCTGTCCGAGGTCTCGTCCAAGTCCGCCCTGCGCGCCAGCGCGGACGCGCAGATCAACCAGGCGGCGACGGAGCGGGAGCAGCTCGCAGCGCAGCTCGACCAGCAGCAGAAGGCGTCCGGCACGCTGGCCGACCTGCAGAAGAGCACGGCCGCCGCCGGGGAGGCGGCGAAGAAGGCCGCCCAGGCCCGCGCCGCCGCCGCCGCCGACCTCGCCGCGACCACCGCGGCGGTCGCCGCCGCGAAGCAGGGCCGTGAGAACGCCGAAACCCAGCTCAACACGCTCACGCAGCAGCTCAGTGAGCGGCAGGCGGCGGGCGCAGAGGCGGACAGCAAGCTGGCGCAGAGCAAGGAGGCATCCGCCAAGCTCGACAGCGACGCCGCCGCCCGCACCCAGGAGCTGGCCGACGTGAGCAAGCGGATCGAGGCGGCGCGCGCGCAGGAGCCTGAGCTGCGTCAGTCGCTGGCACAGCTTTCCCAGGAGGCCGCCAACCGCTCCGCCGACATCGCGAAGTCCGAGACGGCGCTGCAGCAGACGCAGCAGGCGGCCGTCCAGGCGCAGGCGCAGGCCGCCGCGGCGCAGGCGCAGCTCGACGGCGCGTCCAAGCAGCGCGCCGACGCGGAGCAGCGGCTGGCGTCGCTGCAGCAGTTGCTGGCCAGCGCGCAGACGGCGGCCGACGCGGCGCAGAAGCGGCAGGCCGACACCAACGCCCAGGTCGAGCAGACGACCCAGCAGGCCACCGCAGCCGGGCAGCGGCTGGCGGACCTGCAGCGTCAGGCGGAGGAGGCGCAGGCCGGCGCCGCCACGGCGCAGAAGCAGCTTGCGGATGTGCAGGGGCAGCTCGCCCAGCTCAGCGACCAACGCGCCGCCGCGGAGCAGCAGTTGAAGTCGCTGCAGGCCCAGGCCGACCGTGCCCAGCAGGACCGCGCGGCGCTTGAGCAGCAACTGTCCGACGGCAAGGCGCAGCTCGCGCAGATGGCCGAGCAGCGCACCGCCACCGACCAGCAGGTCAAGACCTTGGCTGCCCAGGCGGAGCGCGAGAAGCAGGAGGCCTCCGCCATGGAGGCGCGTCTCGCCGACGCGCGCCGGCAGTTGGACCAGACCACCGCCCAGCAGGCCGCCGCCGCACAGCAACTCAACCTGACCCTGCAGCAGGCGACGGAGGCCAAGGCGGCCTCAGCCACAGCACCCCCCGCCGCCGCCCCGGCCGCGGAGCCGGCCAAGTAACGGCAGGGGGCCGCCCGTCAGGCCTAAGCCGGCACCACCACGGAGAAGTGCTGGGT
>CAXTTB010000369.1:0-4290 GCA_964246905.1 uncultured Acetobacteraceae bacterium
GTCCCGTCGTCGGTGGCGCGGGGACCGGCCCAGGCGCTGGCTGCGGGGCTTGCTTGGGTGCGAATACGGGTCCGGCCGGCGCCGGCGCCGCCGCCCCGTCCTCGTAGCGGCACAGCACCGCGCCCACGTCGGCGTCCGCCCCGGCCGGCACCACGATCTCGACCACCACGCCGTCGGCCAGCGCCGGCATTTCCACGACCGTCTTGTCGCTCTCGACCTCCACCAGCGTCTCGCCCCGGCGGAACGCCTCGCCGGGCTGCTTCAGCCACGCGGCGATGCGGCCCGTCTCCATCGTCTCGCCGAGCCGCGGCAGGGTCAGATCGACGATCACCGGCGGAGCATCCGCTTGACGGTGGCCGCGATGACCTCGGCCGTAGGGATGCTGGCGCTTTCCAGGTCCGGCGACACCGGGATCGGGATGTCCTCGCCGGCGATCCGCACCACCGGGTCCTCCAGGTAGTCGAAGCACTCCTCGCCGATCCGCGCCGACAGCTCGGCCGCGACGCCCCCGGTCAGCACGGCCTCGCTGACCACCACGGCGCGCGACGTGCGCTGCACGGAGGCCGCCACCGTCTCCATGTCGAGCGGGTTCAGCGTCCGCAGGTCGATCACCTCCAGCGAGGCGCCCTCCGCCGCCAATGCCTCCGCGGCGGCGAGGGCGACGTGCACCATGCGCGAATACGTCACGAGCGTCGCGTCGCGCCCGGCGCGGCGTACGACCGCCTTCCCCCAAGGCGCGGCGGGCACGTCGAGGTCGGCCTGCTCCTTGCGGACGTAGAGCGCCTTGTGCTCGATGAACACTACCGGGTCGGGCAGGGTCAGGCTGTGGCGCAGCAGGTGGTAGGCGTCCGCCGCGGTGGCCGGCATCGCCAGCCGCAGCCCCGGCGTGTTCATGATCCAGCCCTCGAGGCTCTGCGAATGCTGCGCTCCGGCGGAGCGCCCGGTGCCGCCCTGGGTGCGGAGCACCATCGGCACGCCGGTCTGGCCGCCGAACATGTAGCGGATCTTGGCCGCCTGGTTGGCGAGCTGGTCCATCACCAGGCCGAGGAAATCGACGTACATCAATTCGGCGACGGGCCGCAGCCCGGTCATCGCCGCACCCACGGCCACGCCGACCAGGCCCGCCTCGCTGATCGGCGTGTCGATCAGCCGCCCGGCGCCGAACTCGGCGATCAGGTCCTTGGTGACGCCGTAGGCCCCGCCATAGGCGCCGACCTCCTCGCCGATGACGACCACGGCCTCGTCCTCGCGCATGGCGTCCTGCAGCGCCCGGCGCAGCGCGTCGCGGTAGGTGATCTCGGTCAGCGCCATGGGATCAGGCGGAGGCCAGGATGCGGTCGAGGCGCTGTTGCAGCGGCTCCGGCTCCGGCTCGCCGGGTCCGTACACGTCGCGGAACATGCTGGCGTGCGGCGGCGCCTCGGCCGCGGCGGCGAAGTCGATGGTGGCGTTCATCTCCTGCACCACCTCGGCGTCGAGCGCATCGAGGGCGGCGGCGCTGGCCAGGCCACGCTCCACCAGGGTGTCGCGGGCGCGGGCGACCGGGTCGCGCTTGCGCCCGGCCTCCTCCTCCGCCGCGGTGCGATAGGGGCTTTTGTCCATGCGCCCGTGGCCGAAGAAGCGGAAGCAGGACACCGCCATGAACCCCGGGCGGCCCGCCCGCGCCTCGTCCGCGAGCGCCTGCGCCGTGTGGAACACCGCCTCCACGTCCTCCCCGTCCACCATCTTGGCCACCAGGCCGAACGCCTCCGCCCGCCGGTCGAACTCGACGGAGCGGGTGGCGAGGTCGATGCGCGTGCCCATGCCGTACTGGTTGTTGACGCAGACGAACAGCACCGGCAGGTCCCACAGCGCCGCCATGTTCATGCTCTCGTAGAGGATGCCTTGCTGCATCGCGCCGTCGCCGAAGAACGCGACGGAGATCGCGCCGGTCTTCCGCCGCTTGTAGCTCAGCCCGGCGCCGACGACGTGCGGGATGCCCCCGCCGACGATGGCGTTGGCGCCGAGGTGCCCCAGCGCCATGTCGGCGATGTGCATGGAGCCGCCCTTGCCGCGGCAGTACCCGGCGTCCCGGCCCGCGATCTCCGCCATCATCCGCGAAGGCTCCGCGCCGCGGGCGAGGAAGATGCCGTGGCCCCGGTGGTGCGTGGTGAAGCTGTCCTGCGGCTGCATCGCCGCACCCACCCCGGCGGCGGCGCCCTCCTCGCCGATGGACAGGTGCAGCATGGAGCCGGCGGACAGGCCGCGGGCATACAGCTCCGCCACCCGCTCCTCGAAGGTGCGGATGCGGCGCATGGTGCGGTAAAGCTCCGCGAGCGGCGTGTTGGACGGGGTCATGGCGCCTCGCGGAGCGGTTTCAGGGCGGGGTAGAGCTGGGCGTAGCGCCGGTAGATGTCGTCGTAGCGGGCGGCGCGGGCCGGGTCAGGCTCGACCCGGCGGCCGGGCCGGACCATGGCGGCGATGCCGTCGTCGATGCTGCCGAAGTGCCCGGCGCCATAGGCCGCCAGCACGGCCGCACCCAGCGACGGCGCCTCCGCCACCTCCGGCACCACCACCGGCAGCCCGGCGGTGTCGGCGTGGATCTGCAGCCAGAGCGGCGAGCGCGCGGCCCCGCCGCCGGCGGTGATCTCGGCGGCGCCGCAGCCCGCCTCCGCCATGCGGTCGATGATGGCGCGGGTGCCGAAGCCGATCCCCTCCAGCATGGCGCGGAACAGGTGCGCCGCCGTGTGGTGCAGCGACAGCCCGGTGATCGCGCCGCGCGACAGCGGGTCGGTGTACGGGGTGCGGTTGCCCTGGAAATGGTCCAGCACCAGCAGCCCGTCCGCGCCCGGCTCCAGCCGCGCCGCGTCGGCGTTGAGCGCATCGAGGTCGAGCGCGTCGCCCGTGAGCCGCCGCAGCCAGGCGATGATCGAGCCGGTCGAGGTCTGGCCGCCTTCCAGGATCGTGCGCCCGGGATACACCGCGTCCTGGTAGGTGCCCCACAGCCCCGGGACGTGCGCCGCGCTGGTGCCCACCGCGAACTGCAGGTGCGAGGAGCCGGTGATCAGCGCCAACTGGCCGGGCTTCGCCACCGCCAGCCCGACCATGCCGATCAGCGCGTCGGCGCCGCCCTGCACCACGAGCACCGTCCCGGCCAGCCCCAGGTGCTCGGCCGCCCGCGGCGTCAGCGGCCCGACCACGGCGCCGGGCGCCAGGACCTCCGCCGGCCACTTCGCCCTGAGTTCGGACAGGTCCAGCCGGTCGAGCAGGCTGTCCGGCCAGCCGCCGGCGTCCGCCCGGTAGTGCCAGCGGATGGAGGCGTTGTTCAGGCTGGCGGCGCGGCGCCCGGTCAGGCGCCAGGTCAGGAAGTCCTGGTACTCGCAGACGGTGTGCGCCGCGCCGAACACCTCCGGCTCGTGCCGGGCCAGCCACAGCGCCTTGGGGATCATCCACTCGGCGGAGACCGGGCCGTGGCCCGCGCCGTTGACGGCGAGCGCCGGGTCGCCGGTGGCGAGCACGGCGTCGGCCTCCGCCCCGGCGCGCACGTCCATCCAGAGGATCGCCGGGCGCAGCGGGCGCGCCTCCGCGTCGAGCGCCACCACCGTGCAGCACGTCGTCGCCGTGCACAGCGCGTCCACGTCCCGCGCGCCGATGCCGGCGGCGGCGCCGGCCTGGCGCACCGCCATGCCCAGCGCGGACCACCATGCGTCCGGGTCCTGCTCCGCCCGGGCGCCGGCGGCGAAGCGCGTGTCGTAGGCGGCCTTGGCCGAGGCGACGCTGCGTCCGGCCCCATCGAACACGGTGGCGCGCAGGCTCTCCGTCCCGCCGTCGATGCCGATGACATGCCCCATGGAAGCCCGACCATCCCCCTTTGTGCGCTGCACATATGCTGCGTGCGGCGACAATTGTTCTGGGCCGCAGCTTCGGGGTTTGGCGGAGCGGGTGTCAAGTGCTATCTCGCGGCCATGGTGACTGATCGATGCTGACCCTGCATTCGGCGCACGAGCCGGACGCCGCGATCATCGTCCGGGCGGCCTGGCTCTACCATGTCGGCGGCCTGACGCAGGAGGAGGTGGCGGGACGGCTCGGGGTGCACCGCACGCGCGTGGCCCGGCTGCTGGCGGAGGCGCGGGAGCGCGGGCTGGTGAGCGTCAGCATCAACCACGAGGCGGTCCGCGACCTCGCGACCGAGGACGCCATCGCCCGGCGATACGACCTCGATTTCTGCCTCGTGACCCCGGCGATGGGCGACCTCCTCGGCACCGGACCGGCGCTGGCGGCCGCCCAGGCGGCGATTGCGCGCCGGGCGGTGG
>CAXTTB010000370.1:0-4289 GCA_964246905.1 uncultured Acetobacteraceae bacterium
AGCCCGCGAAGCGCGCGGCGCGCGGCGCCTGGCCCAGCACGCGGAACTGGAAGCCCAGGATGGACCGCTCCAGCATCACCCACAGCGCCAATGCCGCGAGCGGCGCCAGCGCCACGCCGAGGTGGACGTTGGTGCCCTCGATCAACCGGGCTTCCGCCGCGTCGGGGAACAGGGCGGTCTGCGGGAAGCCGAAGCCCTCCGGGTCCCGCCACGGCCCGGTCACCAGGTAGATCAGCAGGTACTGGATGACGTAGGTCAGCATCAGGCTGGTCAGGATCTCGTTGGCGTTGAAGCGGACGCGGAGCCAGGCGACCAGCCCGCCCGCAGCCATGCCGCCCAAGAGGCCCGCCGCGAGCAGCAGCGGCAGCAGCGCCCAGGCGGGCAGGTCCGGCAGGGCCAGCGCCACCCCGCCGCTCGCGATGGCGCCCAGGGTGAACTGCCCTTCCGTGCCGATGTTCCACACGTTGGCGCGGTAGGCGAGCGACAGGCCGACGCCCATCATGACCAGCGGCGCCGCCTTCACCACGAGCGCCGCCAGCCCGCCCGGCGCCAGCAGCGGCGACACCAGGAAGACGTACGCCGTGCCGAACGGCGGACGGCCCATGACGCCGAAGATGGCGGCCGAGGCGAGCGTGGTCAGCAGCAGCGCCAGCAGCGGGGACGCCACGCGCCAGAACCGGGACTCCGCCCCGCGCGGCTCGATCCTAAGCATCGGGCCTAAGCATCGGCGGCTTGGTGCGCCTGGCCGCCCATCAGCCGCCCGATGGACGCGGCCGTCGCCGAGCGCGCCGGCACCGGCTCGGACATCCGGCCCCCGGCGATCACGGCGATGCGGTCGGAGAGGGCGAAGATCTCGTCCAGGTCCTGCGAGATGACGACCACCGCCGCCCCGGCCTGCGCCAGCGCCATGACCGCCTCGTGGATCGCCAGCGTCGCCCCGGCGTCCACGCCCCAGGTCGGCTGGTTGATGACCAGCACCGCCGGGTCCTGCATCACCTCCCGCCCCACCAGGAACTTCTGCAGGTTGCCGCCGGACAGCGACCGCGCCTGCGCCGAAGGCCCCGTGGTGCGGACATCGAAGCCGTCGATGATGCGCTGGGCGAAGGCGTCCGTGCGGCCTCGGTCGATGAAGCCGAACCGCAGCAATGACGCCCGCAGGAAGCCCGACAGGAAGGCGTTGTCCGACAGCGACATGGTGGTGACGGCGCCGTGGCCGTTGCGCTCCTCCGGCACGAAGCAGCCGCGCAGGCGGCGGCGCTCCGCCGGCCCCATGTGCCCGGCCGGCACGCCCGCGATCACCACCGTTTCCGGGCGGCCGGCCAGGATCTCCCCGGACAGCGCGTCCATCAGCTCCGCCTGGCCGTTGCCGGCAATGCCCGCGAGGCCCAGGATCTCGCCCCCTGCCAGGCTGAGCGAGATATCGTGCAGGTCCGTGCCGAACTGGCTGGGGGAGCGGACGGTGAGGCGGTCCAGCACCAGTTGCGGGGATGCAGCGCCGCCGCGGGCCGGGCGCGGCGCGGGGGCGCGCAGCTCGGCGCTGATCATGATCTCCGCCAGCTCCTTGACGCTGTGCTCCGAGGGCGCGACGCGGGCGACGTTGCGGCCCAGCCGCATGACCGTCGCCGCCGAGCACAGGGCGCGCACCTCCTCCAGCTTGTGGCTGATGTAGAGGATCGAGCAGCCCTCCGCCGCGAGGCGGCGCAGCGTGACGAACAGGCGGCCCACCTCCTGCGGCGTCAGCACGGAGGTCGGCTCGTCCATGATCAGCAGCTTCGGCGATTGCAGCAGGCAGCGCACGATCTCGATCCGCTGCCGCTCGCCCACCGACAGGTCGTGCACCACGCGGTCCGGGTCCAGCGGCAGGCCGTATTCCGTGGAAATTCGGACGATGCGGTCCCGCAGCCCCTGCCGCTCCGCCGCGGTGCCGAGGCCGAGGGCGATGTTCTCCGCGACCGTCAGCGCCTCGAACAGGGAGAAGTGCTGGAACACCATGCCCACGCCCATCCGCTGCGCCTGGCCCGGCGAGCCGATGCTGACCTCCTGGCCGTCCCACAGGATGCGCCCGGCATCCGGCTTGACGAGGCCGTAGATGACCTTGACCAGCGTGCTCTTGCCCGCGCCGTTCTCCCCCAGCAGGGCGTGGATCTGGCCGCGCCCGACCGTCAGCGAGACGCGGTCGTTCGCGAGCGTGCCCGGATACTGCTTGGTGATCCCCTCCATCTGCAGCAGCGGGACCGCCGCCGCGGCAGGATGGGCGCCGGGCGGCGCTTCCGCCGGGACATTGCCGAGCGCCGTCTGCATCTAAGGAGCCTTTTGCAGCTTGGGCCAACCCGGACGTGTAGGGCGCATAAGCGGAGCGTCATGCGCCATCTGGCAGTGCGGACGGAAGGCGGATGGCGCTTCGCTGATCCGCCCTACGATCCTGAGCATGCGTGTCCCAACTTGCATGAGGTCGCTTAGGTCAGCTTGCCGTCGATGCCCTGCACCAGCCATTGCATGGAGGACAGGGCGGCGTCGTCCATGCTCTTGCCCGCAGCCACCTTCACCGCCCCGGCCTGGTCGGTGAGCGGCCCGGCGAACACCGGGTTGGCGCCCGACGCCACGGCGGCGCGCGTGTCGGCCGCGAGCGCCGTGACCTCCGGCGGCATGTTGGCGAACGGCGCCATGCCGAGCATCCCGCTGTCGAAGCCGCCCCAGGTGTCCGTGCTCTTCCAGGTGCCGGCCAGCACCTCGCCGATGCGCTTGATGTAGTAGGGTTCCCAGATGTCGGTGGAGGCGGTCAACTGGTCGTCCGGCGCGAACCGCGCCATGTCGGTGGACTGCCCGAACGCCTTGACGCCGCGGCTGGCGGCGGCCTGCAGCGGCGCCGGGCTGTCGGTGTGCTGGGTGATGATGTCGCAGCCCTGGTCGATCAGCGCCTTGGCGGCCTCCCCCTCCTTCGGCGGGTCGTACCAGGAGTTGACCATGATGAACTTGAGCCGCGCCTTGGGGTTCACCGACCGCATCCCCAGCATGAAGGCGTTGAGGCCCTGCACCACCTCCGGCACCGGCAGGGACCCGACGTAGCCCGCCAGCCCGGCCGTGCTGAGCTTGCCCGCGATCACGCCCTGCACGTAGCGCGCCTGGTAGAAGCGGATGTTGTAGGTGGACAGGTTGGCATCGCGCTTGTAGCCCGTCGCGTGCTCGAACAGGACCTTCGGGTTCCGCTTGGCCGCCCGGATCGCGTAGTTCATGTAGCCGAAGGAGGTCGCGAAGATCAGCTTGCAGCCGCTTGCTGCGAGGTCGTTCATCACCTTCTCGGAGTCCGGCCCTTCCGGCACGCTCTCGACGAAGGTGGTCTTGATCCTGTCGCCGTACTCCGCCTCCGCCGCCTTGCGCGCCGCGTCGTGCTGGTAGGTCCACCCGAAGTCGCCGACCGGGCCGAGGTAGATGAACCCGACCTTGAGCGGGTCCGCCGCGCAGGCGGGGCGGACCAGCGCCGGGCAAGCGGACAAGGCCGCCCCGGCGCCAAGGATGCGGGCGAAGTCACGGCGTTGCATTGCGGGTCTCCACTGGCGGCAAGGGTCGGTGCATGTTCATGCCATGCAAACACCACGCCAACGTTTATGCAAACCCGGTCCCGGTGCGGAACGGGCGGCCGCGTGTATGATGGCCCGCTTCCTGCCCAACTCCGCCATGGATCGGACCAACATGCAGCATCAAGCGCCCGCCACCGTCTCCGACCTCGACGCGCAGCGCCTCCGCCTGGCGTTCGACGTGGCCCGCCGGGCGCGGGCGGCGGGCAACCACCCGTTCGGCGCCGTCCTGGTCGGGCCGGACGGCGCGGTGTGGCTGGAGCAGGGCAACAGCTTCGCCACGGACGGCGGCGACATGACGGCCCATGCGGAGCGGCTGCTGGCAGGCGCCGCGTCCCGCCGGTTCGGCGCGGCGCGGCTGCGGGCGTGCACGATGTACGTCTCGGCGGAGCCGTGCGCGATGTGCGCCGGGGCGATCTACTGGGCGGGGATCGGGCGCGTGGTGTATGGGCAGTCGGAGCGGGACCTGAAGCGGCAGACGGGCAACCACGCCGAGAACCCGACGCTCGACCTGCCGTGCCGGGCGGTGTTCGCGTCCGGGCAGCGCCCGGTCGAGGTGGTCGGCCCCGCGTTGGAGGAGGAGGCCGCCCGGCTGCAGGACGGCTTCTGGTCGGGCGGTTAGCTCAGTGGGTTAGCCGGGGGGCGCGGCGGGCGCGGGGCCGGGGAGCGCGCCGGCGCCGGGCTTCACGGAGCCGTCCGGCTGCGGCACCGCGA
>CAXTTB010000371.1:0-1539 GCA_964246905.1 uncultured Acetobacteraceae bacterium
GTTCTGCGGCGCCCCCTCCGCGGGGCCGAGCGCCGCCTGCCCGCGCACCGCGCGCACCCGGCCCAGGATGTGTTCCGCGCGAGCCCAGGCGGCCGCCTCGGTCGCGGCCAGGATCGGCCGGAAGCTCAGCGAGAAGCGGACCGCGCGCCCGTGCGCCGCCGCCTCGGCCCGCACCCGTGCCACGATCTCGCGCACCTGGGCGTGGGTCTCGCCCCACAGCGCGTAGACGTCGGCGTGCCGGCCGGCGACCCGCAACGCCGCCTCGGAGGCGCCGCCGAAATAGATCGGGATGCTCGGCCGCTGCACCGGGCGCACCGCCGGCGAGGCGCCGGCGATCCGGTAGAACGCGCCCGCGTGGTCGACTGTGGCGTCGGCGGTCCAGACCGCTTTCAGGACCGACACGTATTCGTCGGTGCGGGCGTAGCGCTCGTCGTGGCCCAGCCAGTCGCCGTCGCGCGCCTGGTCGGCGTCGTCGCCGCCCGAGATCACGTGGATCGCCGCGCGGCCGCCGCTGAGCTGGTCCAATGTTGCGAACGCCCGCGCCGCCACGCTCGGCGCCTGGAAGCCCGGGCGGTGCGCGACCAGGAAGCCCACCCGCTCGGTGTGGGCGGCGGCATGGGCGGCGAGCTGCAAGCCATCGGGCCCGTTCGAGAACCAGCCGATCAGCACGCGGTCGAAACCGCCCGCGTCATGCGCCTGGGCGGAGGCGATGAAGTAGCCGGGATCGATCGCCGCTCCGCTGGGAGGATGGATCTCCGACTGCTGGCGCGGCTGGACCATGCCGATGAACTCGAGAGACATGCCGTTCCTCTACTGGCCGAGTGCCGCCCGCCCGGCGGCGTGCTCCGCGAGCCCGGGCGGGATCGCGTCCGCTTCAAGCGCGAGCAGCGCCACGCCGTCCATCCTGCGTCTCCCCGATCCAAGCGGCGGCCGCTTTCAACTGCAAGACTCGGCAAGTTCGCCGGCCCGCGCGGGCCGCCCCCGTCCGGCGCGCTCGCCCGTCAGCCGCCCGTGGTCGAGCAGCACGGCGCGGTCGGCCAACGCCATCGCCTCCTCCTGGTCGTGCGTCACGAACAGGGTGGTGGTGCCGAGCGCGTCGTGGATGCGGCGCAGCTCGAGCCGCAGCTCCTCGCGCACCTGGCGGTCCAGGGCGCCGAACGGCTCGTCCAGCAGCAGGATGCGCGGCTCGACCGCCAGCGTCCGCGCCAGCGCCACGCGCTGCCGCTGCCCGCCGGACAGTTGCGACGGCAGGCGGTCGGCCAACCCCCGCAGCCGGACCAGCGCCAGCATCCGCTCGACCGTCGCGGCGATCTCGCCCCACGGCGGGCGGGGGCGGCGCACGGACAGGCCGAAGCCGATGTTGCGCGCCACCGTCATGTGTTCGAACAGCGCGTAGCCCTGGAACACGAAGCCCAGGCCGCGCCGCCCGGGAGGCAGGTCGTGGGCGGGCCGGCCCGCCAGGGGCCGCCGGGCCGCCACGGCCGCCGGCCGCCCCGCGCCCCCACCCCTCGTTCACCCCGCGGGGTGAGCCGCTCACCC
>CAXTTB010000371.1:1549-4288 GCA_964246905.1 uncultured Acetobacteraceae bacterium
GCCGGACCCCGAGGGACCGAGCAGCGCCACGAAGCCGCCCTCGGCGACGTGCAGGCTCAGCCCGTCCAGGATGCGGGTGGCACCCACCCGCTTGGTGATCCCTTCGAGCCGGATCATGCCGCCGCCGCGAGCAGCCGCGCCCTGCTGCCGCGGGCGCGCAGCGTCTGCTGCCGCCAGTCCAGCAGCGCCCGCAGCGCTATGGTCAGCAGCCCGATCCCGGCCAGCAGCGTCGCCATCCCGAACGCGGCGGCGATGTCGTACTCCTGGTAGAGCACTTCGATATGCAGCGGCACGGTGTTGGTCAGGCCCCGGATGCGGCCGGACACCACCGACACGGCGCCGAACTCGCCCATCGAACGGGCGCTGCACAGCAGCACGCCGAACAGCAGGCCCCAGCGAATCTTGGGCAGGGTGACGCGCAGGAACGTCTGCATCCCCGAAGCGCCAAGTACCACAGCCGCTTCCTCCTCTTCGACGCCCTGCGCCTCCATCACGGGGATGAGTTGCCCGGCCACGAACGGCAGCGTCACGAACAGGGTCGCCAGCACGATGCCCGGCAGCGCGAACACGATGCGCAGGCCGGTGTCCGACAGCAGCGGCCCGAACCACCCCTGGGCGCCGAACATCAGCACGTACACCAGCCCTGAGACAACCGGGGACACCGAAAACGGCAGGCCCACCAGCACCCGCAGCACGCGGCGGCCGCGGAAGCGGAAGCGGGTGACGCACCAGGCCGCCGCCACGCCGAACACCGTGTTCGCCGGCACGACGATGGCCGCCACCAGCAGGGTCAGCCGTACCGACGCCGCCGCGTCCGGGTCGGTGACGGCCGCGACGAACGCCGCGATGCCGCCGGAGAGGGCCTCCACGAACAGCACCGCCAGCGGCAGCGCCAACAGCCAGGCCGCCAGCGCCACGGCGAGGCCGGTCAGCAGGACGCGCGCGGCCCGTCCCTCGCCGATGCCGCTATGCCGCATGGCGTGCCGGTCCCCGTCCCCGCAGGCGGTCGATCGCCAGCAGCAGCGCGAACGACAGCAGCAGCATCGCCGTCCCCAGCAGTGCCGCGCCGGGGTAGTCGTACTGCTCCAGCTTGGTCACGATCAGCAGCGGCACGATTTCGGATACCAGCGGGCGGTTGCCGGCGATGAAGATCACGGAGCCGTACTCGCCCACGGCGCGGGCGAAGCCCAGTGCCGCGCCGGTGGCGATGGCCGGCAGCAGCGGCGGCAGCACCACCAGGCGGAACGTCTGCCAGGGCGAAGCGTCCAGGATCGCCGCCGCCTCCTCGGCCGCGCGGTCCAGCCCCGCCAGCACCGGCTGCACGGCGCGGGTGACGAACGGCAGAGCCACGAACAGCAGCGCCACGCCGATCCCCAGCGGCCTGAAGGCGACGACGATGCCGAGCGGCGCCAGCAGGGCGCCGAGCCAGCCCTCCGGCACGTAGAGCGTGGTCAGCGCGATGCCCGCGACCGCGGTGGGCAGCGCGAACGGCAGGTCGATGGCGGCGTCCAGCAGGCGGCGGCCCGGAAAGCTGTAGCGTTCGATCACCCAGGCGAGCAGCAGGCCCACGGGCAGGCTGACCAGGACCGCGCAGGCGGACGCGCCGAAACTGACCCGGAACGCGGCGATCGTGCGCGGGTCGGCGAACAGCGCCCAGGCCCGCGCCGGGTCCGCCGTCGCGGCGCGGGCCACCAGCCCGGCCAGCGGCAGCAGCACGAGCAAGCCGAGATAGGCGCCGGAGAAGCCGAGGGTGAGGCCGAAGCCGGGCAGGACCCGTCGCCGCACGTCGCTATCGTCCCGGCGAGTAGATCTGGTCGAACACGCCGCCGTCGCCGAAGTGCTGGCGCTGCGCGTCGCGCCAGGAACCGAACGTGTCGGCGACGGTGAAGGTAGCGACCTTGGGGAAGCGGTCGGCGTGGCGGGCCAGGATCGCGGGGTCGGACGGGCGGTAGTAGTTCTGCGCCGCGATCTCCTGCGCCTCCGGTGTCCACAGGAAGCGCAGGTAGGCTTCCGCGGCCGCGCGGGTGCCGCGCCGGTCCACCACCTTGTCCACGACGGCGACGACGGGTTCCGCCGCGATCGTGACGCTCGGCACCACGATCTCCAGCTTGTCGCGCCCGAGCTTGCGGACGGCGAGGTTGGCGTCGTCCTCCCAGGCCAGCAGCACGTCGCCCTGGTTGCGCTGCGAGAACGTGATGGTGCTGCCGCGCGCGCCGGTGTCCAGCACCGGCACGTGCTTGTACAGCTCGGCCACGTAGGCGCGCGCGCGGGCTTGGTCGCCGCCGTTCGCGCGCAAGGCCCAGCCCCAGGCGGCCAGGTAGTTCCAGCGCGCGCCCCCGGAGGTCTTGGGGTTGGGCGTGATGACGCTCACGCCCGGCCGCACCAGGTCGGCCCAGTCCTTGATGCCCTTCGGGTTGCCGCGGCGGACCACGAACAGGATGGTGCTGGTGTAGGGGACGGAATGGTTCGGCAGACGGTCCCGCCAGCCCGGCGCCAGCAGCCCGGCGCGCTCGCCGATGGCATCGATGTCCGGCTCCAGCGCCAGCGTCACCACGTCCGCCTCCAGCCCGTCGATCACCGCCCGCGCCTGCGCGCCCGAGCCGCCATGGCTCGCGCGCACCTGCACGTCCTGGCCGGTGGGGGGCGGGCGGGGGGCGGCGGCGCCGGGGGGGGGGGGGGGGGGGGGGCGGGCGCTACGGGGCCGCATCACCGGATCAGCGGGCAATGGCCCTCGCCTAG
>CAXTTB010000372.1:0-4286 GCA_964246905.1 uncultured Acetobacteraceae bacterium
CTGGCCCGCCGCCGCGCGGCCTGGGCGCCGCCGCCGCGACCCTGCTGGCCGAGCGCCGCGCGCCGCGGCGGCCCCGCACGCAGCGGGAACCGGCGCGCGTCGCCCGCAACCTCGCCCTCGGCGCGCTGAGCATGGCGGTGGTCGCCGTGGCGGAAAGCCCGGTGGTGCGCCCGCTCGCGCAGCAGGCGCTTGCCCGGAGGCGCGGGCTGGCGCAGCTTCTGCCGGGGCCGGACGCCTTGCGGGACGCGGCGGGGTTCCTGTGGATGGACTACACGATCTATCTTTGGCACGTCCTGACGCACAAGGTCCCGGCGCTGTGGCGGCTGCATCTGGTGCACCATGTCGATCTGGACATGGACGCCACCACGGCGCTGCGGTTCCACGCGGCGGACATGCTGGTTTCGGTGCCATGGCGGGCGGCGCAGGTGGCGCTGGGCGGCGTGTCGCCTCGGGCGCTGCGGGCCTGGCAGGCGTTCTTCTTCGCGTCCGTGCTGTTCCACCATTCCAACCTGCGCCTGCCGCCAGGCTGGGACCGCCGGCTGGCCTCCGTGCTGACCACGCCGGGGATGCACGGCGTCCACCATTCGGCCGTGCGGGAGGAGACGGACTCGAACTGGTCGAGCGGGCTGAGCGTGTGGGACCGCCTGCACCGCACGTTCCGTCACGGCACGGAGGCGGGCCGGGCGCGGGTCGGCGTGCCCGGCTACCGTGACCCGGCCGAGGTCCGGCTGCGCCCGTCGCTGCTGATGCCCTTCCTGCCGCAGCGCGACGCCTGGCGCCCGCAGCGGAGGCTGTGACACCCCTGCCGGCCTCATGCCGGCCTGGTCATCGGCGTACTCGTCCTGCAGCATGCGGGGGCAGCAGCCGTGCCGTGAGTTGGATCACTTTGGCGTGGGCGGCTGATCCTGGCCATACCAGGCCCGGGATCATGCGTTGGGCGCTTTTGCGGCCAGCCAGCATGGGACCCGAATGGAACTGCGGCACATCAAGTACTTCGTCGCCGTCGCGGAGGAGCTGAGCTTCACCCGCGCCGCCGCCCGGCTCGGCATCGGCCAGCCGCCGCTCAGCCAGCAGATCAAGGACCTCGAAGCCAAGCTCGGCGTGCTGCTGCTCCGACGGGTGCCGCATGGCGCGGAACTCACGGAACCCGGCAAGACCTTTCTCCAGGAAAGCCGCCTCGTGCTCGCCGCCGCGGAACAGGCGGCGGTTGCGGCCAAGCGGGCGGCGCGTGGCGAGGCCGGCCGGCTGCGCCTCGGCTTCACGGGATCGGCGCACTTCAACGCCGCCGTCCCGCTGGTCGTGCGGAACTTCCGGCGGCGCTACCCGGACGTGGGCCTGCACATCGAGGAAGCGAACACGCACCAGCTTTCCGAGCTGCTGACGCTCGGCACGCTTGATGTCGTTTTCAGCCGTCACGACTTCACAAACGAGCCGCGCCTGAGCCTCGTTCCCGTGCGGACTGAACTCTTGGTGGCGGTCCTCCCGTCAAGCCACCGCTGCGCCAACGGCCAGGCCGTACCCGTGTCTGCCCTCGAAGGCGACGACTTCATCGTGAAGTCGCGCAGCTTGGGGCCGGTGCTCTACAACGCGGTCGTCGGCGCCTGCCGCGACGCCGGGTTCGAGCCGAGGATCGGCCAGGAAGCGCCGCAGCTTGCGAGCGTGATCAGCTTCGTCGCGGCCGGACTCGGGGTTTCGCTCGTTCCCGCCTCCATGCAGCAGATCAGGGCCGATGGCGTCGCTTACCTGCCCATCAGTGACGTGCAGGCCCAGGTCACGCTCTCGCTGGTCTGGCGCCGCGATGAACGGTCGCTGGTGGCGAGGCATTTCGTTTCAATCGTAAAAGAAGTAGCGGCCCTGGGTCCTGCCGGCCGTGGCACGCCGTGAGAAGGCCATGCATCGCGCCCGGTATCGGCCAAAGCTATCGGGATCGACGGCGCCGCGTATTGGATCGCACGTCCGGCCATCGCTACTTGCGGGCTACGATCCTCGGACCTGGATTGGACTGCCTGCCGTTTCCTTGAGGGGGTCAGGTTGGGCGAAGGGCGGAGCTGATCGCAGACACTCGCCATGCGACCCGGTCTTCAATCCCAACCATAAACATTTTTTCGCCGTGCGAGGAACCGACCGTCATCTTCACGTTAACCAGTGCTGAACATGGCCACAATGTGGCGCGAACGTTGCCAGGCCCGGGTCAACCAATGAAGACACGGGCCACGCACGGTATGCTTTGGGCGAATCACCGGGGTTGTTGCCGCTTTACTGGCGGCGCCATGGAGATCGAGGATGCCGAGCAAGACGAAGCTCACCCGCAGTCGGCTGTTCACGCTGGGCACCTGGCCCGACCGCTTCGTGGAGGTGGCGGAGGTCGGCGCTCCTGACTTCCTGGTGCTGCCAAAGGCGGACGGCCCGGGGCACCTGCACATCCTGGACCGCCTGCTCACCGCGGCGGGACGGGACACCAGGCTGGTCGAGAGCGTCCGGAGCCTGGCCGCTGCCGAGTTGGGCTACCGAAATCACCCGGATGAACGCGGCGGCATTCCCATCAGAAAGGCACATTGACATGGCAAAGACCGTAGCGGACCAGATGGTCGAGACCCTGGCCGCGGCCGGCGTGCAGCGGATCTACGGCATCGTCGGCGACAGCCTCAACGGCTTCACCGACGCGCTGCGCCGCCACGGCGGCATCCAGTGGCTGCACACGAGGCATGAGGAGGTCGCCGCCTTTGCCGCCGGCGGGGACGCGCACGTGACGGGCCGGCTGGCGGTGTGCGCCGGGTCGTGCGGGCCGGGCAACCTGCACCTGATCAACGGGCTGTTCGACTGCCACCGCTCCCGCGTGCCCGTGGTCGCCATCGCGGCGCACATCCCGTCGCCGGAGATCGGCTCGGGCTACTTCCAGGAAACCCACCCGGAGCAGCTCTTCCTGGAGTGCAGCAGCTACTGCGAACTGGTGTCCAGCCCGGCGCAGATGCCGCGGGCGCTGGAGATCGCGGTCCGCCGGGCCGTGGCGGAGCGGTGCGTCTGCGTCGTCGTCATCCCCGGCGACGTGGCGATGCTCCCGGCCGGCGACGCGCCCGCATCCCACCCGGCGGGGCTGCTGCTGCCCGCCCCGTCCGTCGTCCCGCCGCCCGAGGCGATCACCAAGCTCGCCGACCTGCTGAACGGCGCGGAGCGCGTGACCCTGCTGTGCGGCGGCGGCTGCGAGGGGGCGCATGACGAGCTGCTGCAACTGGCCGGGGCGCTCAAGTCGCCCATCGTGCACGCGATCCGCGGCAAGGAGCATGTCGAGTGGGACAACCCTTACGACGTGGGCATGACCGGGCTGATCGGCTTCTCCTCCGGCTACTACGCCATGGGCAGTTGCGACGCGCTGCTGATGCTCGGCACGGACTTCCCCTACAAGCAGTTCTACCCGAAGGGCGCGCGCATCGCCCAGGTGGACATCCGCCCGGAGGCGATCGGGCGGCGCGCCCCGGTCGAGCTGGGCGTGGTCGGCGACATCCGCTCGACGCTGCAAGCCGTGCTGCCGCAGCTCGCGGGGCAGCGGAGCGACAAGCACCTCAAGGCCTCCGTCGCGCATTACGTTGACGCCCGCAAGGGCCTGGACGACCTGTCGCACGGCAAGCCCGGCGGCACGCTCCATCCGCAGCACATCGCCCGCGTCCTCAGCGAGCTGGCGTCCGACGACGCGATCTTCACCTGCGACGTGGGCCTGCCGACGGTGTGGGCGGCGCGCTACCTGGCCATGAACGGGCGGCGCCGGCTGGTCGGCTCGTTCTGGCACGGCTCCATGGCGAACGCGATGCCGCAGGCGCTGGGCGCGCAGGCCGCCTTCCCCGGGCGGCAGGTGGTGTCGCTGTCGGGCGACGGCGGCTTCACCATGCTGATGGGCGACCTGCTGTCCGCCAAGCAGCTCGGTCTCCCGATCAAGGTCGTGGTGTTCAACAACGGCGCGCTCGGCTTCATCGAGCTGGAGCAGAAGTCGTCGGGCTTCGTCGATACCGGCACGGAGCTGGAGAACCCGGACTTCGCCGCGATGGCGAACGCCGCCGGCATCCGCGGCGTGCGGATCGAGGACCCGGCCGACGTGGAAAGCAAGCTCGCCGAGGCCCTGGCCCACCCCGGCCCCGTGCTGATCGACGCCGTGGTCAACCGCATGGAACTGGCGATGCCGCCGAAGGTGACGACGGAGATGGCGAAGGGCTTCACGCTGTACATGCTCAAGGCGGTGATGAGCGGGCGCGGCGACGAGGTGGTGGAACTCGCCCGCTCCAACCTGCTGCGGT
>CAXTTB010000373.1:0-4271 GCA_964246905.1 uncultured Acetobacteraceae bacterium
CTGTCCTGCCGCCGCCCAGCACGTCGCCGTCGTTGAACGAGCCGGTGGTCCCGCCGCTGGCCGTCGCGCCACCCCCGCCGCCGCCGGCGCCGCCGCCCAGCGACGACAGCCGCATCCTGCTGCGGGCCAATGCCGACGCCTGGATGCAGGTCCGGGAGCGCGGCGGCCATGTGCTGCTGAACCGCGTGCTGCGCGGGGGCGAGTCCTGGGCGGTGCCGAAAGGGCCGGCGCTGCTGCTCACCACCGGCAACGCAGGCGGCACGGAGCTGCTGGTCGATGGCGAGGCGGTGCCCCCTCTGGGGCCGCCCGGGGCCGTGCGCCGCGACATCACGCTGGAACCGGACGGGCTGAAGGCCGGCTCGACGGCACGTCCCCCTTCGCAGTAGAAGCACCCCCGCGCAGTTATATATAGCAGGAAGCGCCGGAGGTCCGGCGCGGGGAGCCAGCATGAGCTATCGCCCGTATCAGCAGATCGAGCGCCGGAAGTCCCGCCAGATCCACGTCGGCTCCGTGCCGGTCGGCGGCGGCGCGCCGATTACCGTGCAGACCATGACCAACACGCTGACCACCGACGTGCTCGGCACGGTGGCGCAGATCCGCCGGGCGGAGGAGGCCGGGGTCGATATCGTCCGCGTGTCCTGCCCGGACCAGGAGAGCGCCCTGGCGCTCAAGGACATCGTGCGCCAGGTCTCGGCGCCCATCGTCGCCGACATCCATTTCCACTACCGCCGGGCCATCGAGGCGGCGGAGAGCGGCGCCGCGTGCCTCCGCATCAACCCCGGCAACATCGGCAGCGCCGACCGGGTGCGGGAGGTCATCAAGGCGGCGCGCGACCACGGCTGCTCCATGCGGATCGGCGTGAACGCCGGGTCCCTGGAGCGGCACCTGCTGGAGAAGTACGGGGAGCCGAACCCGGAGGCGCTGGTGGAGAGCGCGCTGGAGCACGCCAAGATCCTGCAGGACCACGACTTCCACGAGTTCAAGATCAGCGTGAAGGCGTCCGACGTGTTCATGGCGGTCGCCGCCTACCAGCAGCTCGCCGAGGTCTGCGACCACCCGCTGCACATCGGCATCACCGAGGCCGGCACCAAGCGCGCGGGCACGGTGAAGTCCGCTATCGGCCTCGGCAGCCTGATCTGGGCCGGCATCGGCGACACGCTGCGCGTTTCGCTCTCGGCGGAGCCGGAGGAGGAGGTGCATGTCGGCTGGGACATCCTGAAGTCGCTCGGCGTGCGGCACCGGGGCGTCAAGATCGTCAGTTGCCCGTCCTGCGCCCGGCAGGGCTTCAACGTGATCGAGACGGTGGCGACGCTGGAGCAGCGGCTGTCGCACATCAAGACGCCGATCACGCTGTCGATCATCGGCTGCGTGGTGAACGGGCCGGGCGAGGCGCTGATGACCGACATCGGCGTGACCGGCGGCGGCAACGGGCGGCACATGGTGTACCACGCCGGGCGCACCGACCACACCATCGACGGCGGCGACATGGTGGAGCACATCGTGGAGACCGTGGAGCGCCGGGCGGCGGAGCTGGCGGCGGCGCCCGCGAAGGTGGCAGCGGAGTAGCATGGCCGACCTGCAGCCGGTCCGCGGCACGCGGGACCTGATCGGCGAGGAGCAGCGCCGCCACGCCCACGTCATCGACACCGCCCGGCGCGTCGCCGGGCTGTACGGGCTTGAGGAATGGGCGACCCCCATCTTCGAGGACACAAGCGTGTTCGCGCGGACGCTCGGCGACACGTCGGACGTGGTGACGAAGGAGATGTACACCTTCGAGGACCGCGGCGGCGACAGCCTCACGCTGCGCCCGGAGAACACCGCCGGGATATGCCGCGCGCTGGTCAGCAACGGGCTGACGCAGTCCTTGCCGCAGAAGGTGTTCTACGCCGGGCCGATGTTCCGCTACGAGCGCCCGCAGAAGGGCCGCTACCGCCAGTTCCACCAGATCGGCGCGGAGCTGATCGGCCCGTCGGAGCCGCTGGCGGACGCGGAGGTCATTGCGCTGGGCTGGCAGGTCCTGCAGGCGCTGGGCGTGGCCGGCGATACGGTGCTGGAGCTGAACACGCTGGGCGACGCGGCCAGCCGGACCGCGTACCGCGAGGCGCTGGTGGCGTATTTCGGCGCGCACCGGGACGCGCTCTCGGCGGACAGCCGAAACCGGCTGGAGCGCAACCCGCTCCGTATCCTGGACAGCAAGGACCCGGGCGACCGCGCCCTGGTCGCCGACGCGCCCACCATCCAAGCCGCGCTGACGCCGGAGGCCGCCGCCTTCTACGACGCCTTACGCGCCCACCTGGCCCGGCTGCGCGTGCCGTTCCGGGAGAACCCGCGCATCGTGCGCGGCCTCGATTACTACAACCACACGGCGTTCGAGTTCGTGACCGACATGCTCGGCGCGCAGGGCACGGTCATGGCGGGCGGGCGCTACGACGGCCTGGGGGCGCAGATGGGCGGCCCGGCGGTGCCGGCGGTCGGCTGGGCGGCGGGGATCGAGCGGCTCGCCATGCTGCTGGAGGCCCCGCCCGCGCCGCCCGCGCCGGTCGCGGTGGTGCCCGTGGGCGGCCCGGCGGAAGAGGCGGCGGCGCTCGACGCGATGCAGGCGCTGCGCGGCGCCGGCATCCGGGCGGAGATGGCCTACCGCGGCAACCTCAAGCGCCGCATGGAGCGGGCCAACCGCATCGGCGCCCGTGCGGCCGTTATCATCGGCGAGGCCGAGCTGGCCCGCGGCGTGGCGCAGGTGAAGGACCTGGGCAGCGGCGAGCAGCAGGAGGTCGCGCTCCCCGACCTCCCGGCGAGGCTGGCATGAGCGGCAGCCTGGACTACAAGCTCGACCGCATCGTGGGCCGCGCGGCCGAGCTGCGGTCGATGCTGAGCGAAGGTCTGGGCGGCGACGGCTTCTCCCGCGCCAGCAAGGAGCTGTCGGAGCTGTCGCCCATCGTGGACCGCATCGACGAGCTGCGGGAGGCCGAGCGGGCGAACGCCGAGGCGGAGGCGCTGCTGTCCGACCCCGAGATGAAGGACCTGGCCGAGGCCGAGCTGTACGAGTTGAAGGAGAAGATGCCGGCGCTGCGCCACGAGATCCGGCTGGCGCTGCTGCCCAAGGACGAGGCGGACGCCCGCAGCGCCATCCTGGAGATCCGCCCGGCCGCCGGCGGCGACGAGGCCAGCCTGTTCGCCGCCGAGCTGTTCCAGATGTACCAGAAGTACTCGGAGGCGAAGGGCTGGCGCGTCGAGGTGCTGGAATACGCCGACACCGGGCTGGGCGGCCTGAAGGAGGGCGTGGCCGAGATCACCGGGCGCAACGTGTTCGCCCGGCTCAAGTACGAATCCGGCGTCCACCGCGTGCAGCGCGTGCCGGCGACCGAGAGCCAGGGGCGAATCCACACCTCCACCGTGACCGTCGCCGTGCTGCCGGAGGCGGAGGAGGTCGATGTCGAGGTGAACGAGACGGACCTCCGCATCGACGTGTACCGCGCGTCCGGCGCCGGCGGCCAGCACGTCAACAAGACGGAGAGCGCGGTCCGCATCACGCACGTGCCCTCCGGCGTCGTGGTGGCGATGCAGGAGGAGCGCAGTCAGCACAAGAACCGTGCCAAGGCGATGAAGATCCTGCGGGCGAAGCTGTACGAGGCGCAGCGGTCGAGCCTCGCCAGCACCCGCGCCGCCGACCGCAAGTCGCAGGTCGGCACCGGCGACCGCAGCGAGCGCATCCGCACCTACAACTTCCCGCAAGGCCGAGTGTCGGACCACCGGGTCGAGCTGACGCTGCACAAGATCGACCGGATCATGCAGGGCGACCTGGACGACATCGTGGACCGGCTGACCGCCGAGGACCAGGCCGCCCGGCTGGCCGCCCAGGAGTGACGGTGGGTGAGGCGCTATGCCAGTTCCCGTAGGGCGCATAAGCGGAGCGCCATGCGCCGATGCCGAAGCGCCGCGTGGTGGCGGAAGGCGCTGACGCTTTTCCGCCCTACGAGGAACTGAGGGTGGCAGTGACGGTGGGGGAGGCGCTGCGCCAGGGTGCGGCGCGGCTGGCGGCGTCCGGGGTGGACAACCCGCGGCTGGACGCCCGATTGCTGCTGGGCCATGCCGCCGGGCTGTCGCGGGAGGCGCTGCTGCGGGACCCGGGGCGAGCGGTCGATCCCGCGCCATACCACGCTCTGCTGGCCCGGCGTGCTGCGCGGGAACCGCTGGCGCTGATCCTGGGGCGGCAGGAGGTCTGGAGCCTTCCCTTCGCGGTGTCCGCCGCGCCGCGGCTCCCGCGCGCCGAC
>CAXTTB010000374.1:0-4258 GCA_964246905.1 uncultured Acetobacteraceae bacterium
GCCCAAAGCTTCCACGACGCCGTCGCTGCCAAGGGAAACAGGGCGAAGCAGGCCGCAAGGGTGCTCCGCAGGGCTGGCCAGGCGCCACGCCGTGCGCCGGGGCGGCCTTGCAGGTTATGGCTCTGGGCGTGCGTCATGCTCTCGTCCGGGTGCAATGGAGGTCGTTGGGGCCGGTGCGCAGGCCCCAGCGCGCAGGACCCGATGTGCAGGACCCTAATGTGCAGGACCCTGATGTGCAGGACATGGGCTTGGCGGCACAACAAAGCAGGAAACAGTGTGCCGAAAACATTGTGACCGCCTTGATGTCCTGCGCCACGCCTCCACGCCGGCCGCCTCACGCAACGCGGCGCAGGATGATCCCGGCCGCTTTGAACGAACAGGCGTGCGGCAGCGCATCGCCGGGCGGGGCAACGTTACTCAATCTTCACTGCCGCACCCTCCGCCGCAATTAAATTCATGGCAAGAATTGGGCATCCATCCTGTTCTTGGCGCGTTGCGGACGGCGACCAGCAGGAGATCGGGATGGACACCAACCAGCAGGGCGTTCCTGCAACCGATTGGCGCAAGGAGCAGACCGCCCGCGACGAACGCCTCAAGGCGGGCGGCAGGTTCGCCCGCGGCAAGATGGTCAAGCCCGGCCATGCCACCGCCCTGCTGGAGGCCATCATCCGCCCCGGCGACCGGCTGTGCATGGAGGGCGACAACCAGAAGCAGGCGGACTTCCTCGCCGGCGCGCTGGCCCAGGCCGATCCCAAGAAGATCCACGACCTGCACATCGTCCAGTCCGGCATCGTGCTGCCGGAGCACCTCGACCTGTTCGAGAAGGGGATCGCCACCAAGCTGGACTATTCCTATTCCGGCACCCAGGGCGGCGCGGTCGCCCGCGCGCTGAACAGCGGCAAGGTGCAGCTCGGCGCGATCCACACCTACATCGAGCTGTTCGGCCGCTACTTCGTGGACCTGACCCCGCACGTCGCCCTCACCGTGGCCCGCGCCGCCGACCGGGACGGCAACCTGTACATGGGGCCGAACACGGAGGACTCGCCCGCCGTGGTGGAGGCGACGGCCCTCAAGCAGGGCATCGTCGTGGCCCAGGTCAACGAGGTGGTGGACAAGCTCCCCCGGGTGGACGTGGCCGGCGACCGCATCGACTTCGTGGTGCAATCGCCCAAGCCGTTCTACGTCGAGCCGCTGTTCACCCGCGACCCGGCCCAGGTCACGGAAACCATGATCCTGACCGCCATGATGGCCATCAAGGGCATCTATGCGGAATACGGCGTGAAGCGGCTCAACCACGGCATCGGCTTCAACACCGCGGCCATCGAGCTGCTGCTGCCGACCTACGGGGACAGGCTCGGCCTCAAGGGCAAGATCTGCACCCATTGGGCGCTCAACCCGCACCCGACGCTGATCCCCGCCATCGAGTCCGGCTGGGTCGAGCAGATCCACAGCTTCGGCTCGGAGGTCGGCATGGACGAGTACATGCGCGCCCGGCCCGACATCTACTTCAACGGGCGGGACGGCTCCATGGGGTCGAACCGGATGTACTGCCAGGTCGCCGGGCTGTACGCGACCGACCTGTTCATCGGCTCGACGCTGCAGATCGACTTGGCTGGCAACAGCTCGACCATCACGCAGGACCGGATCGCGGGCTTCGGCGGCGCCCCGAACATGGGCTGCGACGCCCATGGGCGGCGCCATCCGAGCGATCCCTGGCTCAAGGCGGGGCGCGAGGCGTCCGACGGCCACCCGGCGCTGGTGCGCGGACGCAAGCTGGTCGTGCAGATCATCGAGACGTTCAGCGAGAAGATGGTGCCGACCTTCGTCGAGAAGCTCGACAGCCTGAACCTGGCGGAGAAGCTCAAGCTCGAGCTGGCGCCGGTGATGATCTACGGCGACGACGTGACGCACATCGTCAGCGAGGAGGGCATCGCCAACCTGCTGCTGTGCCGCACGGCCGAGGAGCGGGAGCAGGCCATCCGCGGCATCGCCGGCTTCACCGACGTGGGCCGGGCGCGTGACCGCAAGATGGTGGAGCGGCTGCGGGAGCGGAGGATCATCCGGCGTCCGGAGGACCTCGGCATCAACCCGCTCGACGTGCACCGGAGCCTGCTGGCCGCGCAGTCGGTCAAGGACCTGATGCACTGGTCGGGCAACCTGTACGACCCGCCTGCCAAGTTCCGCAACTGGTGAGGGCAGCATCGGAAACCAGTGCTCTGGCACTCCGATAAAGCTGCCCGTTCAAATGAAAGGAGCACCGCGCGATGGAGATCTTGAAGTTCAAGCACGCGGCCAAGACCAGGCTCGGGGGCAAGAAGGGCCAGGCGATCATCGGCGTGGTCGCGTCCGGCAACCTGGAGGTGCTGCTGGAGCGCGTGCTGCCGGACAGGCATTGCGAGGTGGACATCGCCACCACGGCGGAGGGCTTCGACGACACCTGGAAGGCGGTCGTGGCCGACTTCGTGGAACGGCACTCGCCCGGCGGCCTCCGCATCTCGATCAACGACGGCGGCGCACGGCCCGACACGGTGTACCTGCGCCTGATGCAGGGCGCCGCGCTGATGGAGGCCGAGTGATGGACGGCGCCGCGACCCGCGCGCAGGCAAGCTGGTTCCAGGCGACCGCCCGGCAGCGCATCGACGGCCTGCTGGACCCCGGCAGCTTCACCGAGTTCCTCGGCCCGGCGGAGCGGGTGCAAAGCCCGCACCTCGCCTTGTTCGACCTGCCGGCGGCGTTCGACGACGGCGTGGTGATCGGCCGGGGCAGGCTGGACGGCCGGCCCGTCCTGCTGGCCGCCCAGGAAGGCCAGTTCATGGGCGGCACCTTCGGCGAGGTCAGCGGCGCCAAGATCGTCGGCCTGCTGCGCGCCGCCCGCGACCACGCTGGAGACAAGAAGGGGGACCTGCCGCGCACCGTGCTGCTGCTGCTGGACAGCGGCGGCGTGCGTCTGCAGGAGGCGAATGCGGGGGAGCTTGCGGTGGCGGAGGTGATGCGCGCCGTCGTGGAGGCGCGGGCCGCCGGGGTGGCGGTGGTGGCGCTGGTGGGCGGCAAGTCCGGGGCGTTCGGCGGCGCCGGGCTGACGGCGGCGACCTGCTCGCGCATCGTGGTGTCGGAGGAAGGGCGCATCGGCGTGTCCGGCCCGGAGGTGATCGAGACCAACAAGGGCGTCGAGGAGTTCGACGCGGCGAACAAGGCCCTGGTGTGGAGCGTGGTCGGCGGCAAGAACCGGAGGCTCATCGGCGGCGCGGACGCCTTCGCCGCCGACACCATGGACGGCTTCCGGGCGGCGGCCATCGCGGCGCTCGGCAAGGTTCCGGCCTTCGACCTCAAGACGCTCAAGGCCGAGCAGGCCCGCCTGGCCGCGCGCCGCAAGAAGCTGGGCGGGTGCGACGACGCTGTGGGCATGTGGAAGGCGCTCGGCATCAAGGACCCGAAGGCCATCCGGGACATGGACGGCGACCGTTTCGTCAGGATCGCAGACGGTTTGAAGGGGGCCAACCATGACGCTCGATGAGGTCCTGCACGGCCTGTTCCCCCGCGGCCACGACGTGAAGGCCGGCAAGGACGGCTCGGTCATCGGCCACGGCGAGCGCCCCGGCGGCGGACCCATCGCGGTGATCGGGGTGGCGGACGGGATGGCGCTCGGCACCGCGGGCGTCTTGCCACTGGCGGAGCACGTGCTGGGCGTGGTGGAACAGGGCGGCGACACCCCGATCCTGGTGCTGGTGGACACGGAGGGCCAGTTGATGGCCCGGCGCGAGGAGATGATCGGCCTCAACGAGTACCTGGCCCACCTCGCCAAGTGCCTGCTGCTGGCCAGCCAGCACGGGCACCGCACGGTCGGGCTGGAGTACGGCCGCGCATCCGCGGGCGCGTTCCTGGCGACGGCGCTGGCGACCGACAGCCTGGTCGGCCTGCCCGGCGCGGAGCCGGCGGTGATGGACCTGCCGTCCATGGCCCGCGTCACCAAGCTGCCGGAGGAGAAGCTGAAGGAGCTGGCGAAGACGACTCCCGTGTTCGCGCCGGGCCTGGACCACCTGGCGCAGACCGGCGCGGTCGCGGAGATCTGGGACCCGAAGCAGCCGCTGGACGGGCAGCTTGAGGCGACGCTGGGACGCACTGAACAGAAGGACCTGCGCGACCAGCTCGGGGCGGAGCGCAAGGGCCGTCCGATGGCGGCGAAGGTCGCGCTGCAGGTGATCGCGGCGGCGACCGGCGACCGTGATGCTGCGGCGGCATGACCTGCTGCGTCCCGGGC
>CAXTTB010000375.1:0-1773 GCA_964246905.1 uncultured Acetobacteraceae bacterium
CCCCCCCCCCCCCCCCCCCCCCCCCCCCCGCCGCGGCGCGCCCCGGCCACGCCGCGAGGTGCCCCAACAGCCCCAGTCCCAGCAGCACGGCGAGCGGCACCGCAGCCAAAAGCACTGCGGCCCGGAGCGGGAAGGTCGCACCCATATGGCCCGGCCCGTCGCCGGTCAGACGCCCGGTGATTGCAGGGTCTGCGGCGCGGGCTGCACGACGTGGGAGCCGCCGCGGTCGATCTCGAAGATCGCCAGGCCGCGCCGCGTCTGCCCGTCGGGTTGCAGGCCCAGCAGGCCATCCGCCCCGGTGAAGCCTTCGGGCCGGGTGAGCGCGCCGGGCGCGAAGCCACCGCTCGCGGCCACGACGCGGGCGACGCCAGCGGCGTCATAGGCCAGGCTGGCGAGGTCGCGCGGTGGCGCCTTGTACTTCGCCGCGTATGCCTGCTCGAACGGAGCGCGCTGCGCCGGGTCGGGGGCAGCGTACCAAGCGCCGGACAGGGCGGACAAGCGGGACGCATCCCGGCCCCAGAGCGCCGGCCCCAGGATGCGGACCTGCTCAGGCCCGATGCCGTAGAACGTCAGCAGCGGCAACGCTTGGCCGAGCGGCTCTCCGGCGGCACCCAGCAGCAGGGCGTCGATGGGCGGAGGTGGCAGGGGCTGGTTGGAGTCCTTGGGCCGCCGCCGGGGTTCGGCGTCGTCGGGAGCGGGGGCGGCCTGGTCGTCCTGCCCGGCGGCAGCACGCCGCTTGTCGTAGTCGGACGCCTTCTTCAGCGCGGCGTTGAGGGCGGGGAAGCCGCTGCCGTAGCGCAGGACGGAGGGTGCAGGAAGTCCGGACGCCTCCGCCGCCGTGGTGAGCCCGCCGGCCATCGCGTCCCCGAACGCGTTGCTCGGCAGGACGGCGGCGACCCGGCTCCGGCCCTCCGCCTGCACGGCCAGCATCAGCCGCCGCACCTGCTGGGCCGGCGTGATGCCCAGCACCCAAACGCCGGGCTGGGCCAGGCTGGCATCCGAGGTGAAGGCCAGCACGGGGAGGCCGGCCGCCTTGGCCAGGGGCGCCACAGCCGCCGTCTCCCCGGTCGTGAGCGGGCCGAGCAGCATCCCGGTGCCGGCCGCAATCGCCAGCTTGGCAGCCTCGGCGGCGCCGGCGGGCGTGCCCTTGGTGTCCCGCGCGTCCAAGGGCGGGGCGCCCGGCTGATCCAGAGAAAGCTGCGCCGCCCGCAGCATCGCCTGGCCGATCTCGGCCGTGGACCCGGTGAGCGGCAGCAGGATCGTCACGCGCTGCCCTGGCGCATCCAAGGGCGGGGCGGCGCCGGCCACGGCCGGGCTGCCATAGCCGGCGCCGCCCTTGTCGGCTACGCAGGCGGCCAGCCCGCCCAGGGCGGCAAGGAGCGCCCATGCCTGAACGAGTCTCCGACGACGCATGTCCCGAACCCCTTGCTGGTGATCCCGCCCCGGACCATAGCCTGTTTATACCACCAGGACTCGTGCTGGTTGCTACCCCGATCGGCAACCTCGCCGATCTGTCGCCGCGTGCGGCGGATGTGCTGCGCCGCGCGGACCTGGTGCTGTGCGAGGACACGCGGATGACGGCCCGGCTGCTGACCCATCATGGGATCGCGGCGCGCACCTCGCCCCTGCACGACCACAACGAGGAAGGGCGCATCCCGGCGCTGCTCGACGTGCTGCAAAGGGGCGGCAGGGTGGCGCTGGTGTCCGACGCCGGGACGCCGCTGGTGTCCGACCCGGGCTTCCGGCTGGTGCGTGCGGCGGTCGCGGCGGGGG
>CAXTTB010000375.1:1783-4246 GCA_964246905.1 uncultured Acetobacteraceae bacterium
GCCGAATGCGGCGGTGATGGCGCTGGTGCTGTCGGGCCTGCCGCCGCAGCCGTTCCTGTTCCTGGGGTTCCCGCCCCCGCGGGCCGCGGCGCGTCTGGCCGCGTTCGGCCGGTTGCGGGCGGCGGAGCGCGCCGGGCTGTCGGCAACCCTGGTGTGGCACGAGGCCCCGCACCGCCTGGCTGAGTCGCTGGCCGACCTTGCGACGCAGTTCGGCGACCGCCCGGCCGCGGTCGCACGGGAGTTGACCAAGCGGTTCGAGGAGGTCCGGCGCGGCCCGCTGCCTGAACTTGCGGCGCATTACGCCGAAACGCCCGCCCGGGGCGAGATCACGGTGGTGGTCGGCCCGGCGCCGGAGGACGCCTCCGACGCGCAGGACCTAGACGAGCAACTGCGCCGGGCACTGGAGCGGAACAGCCTCAAGGACGCAGCGGCACTGGTCGCCGCCGCGACCGGGCTGCCGCGCAAGACCGTCTATGCCCGTGCGCTGGCGCTAGGGGCGCCCTAACGCCCGGAGACGATGCGCTCCATCAGTTGCTTAACTGTCGGGATGAACCCGTTGGAATAGAAGGGATCGCTGGCGAAGCGGTAGGCGTTGTGGCCGCTGAACATCAGTTGGTGCTCGATGGCCTCCGGCGTCTGGTCCTCCCGCCGCACGGACTGCAGGGTCTTCTGGATGCAGAAGCTGCGCGGGTCGGCCTTCTTGCCGTTGTCGAAGTCGGGGCCGTGCTGGCTCCAGTTGCTGAACCGGCACTGGCTGAGGCAGCCCATGCATGCGACCTGGTCCGCGGTGATCTGCGCCGCGCGCTCCGGCGTCACGAAAACCAGCGTGCTGTCCGGCGTGCGCAGCGCCTCGGTGAACCCGGCGGCGATCCAGCCCTCGACGTTGAACAAGTCGTTGGGCGTCAGGTACACCGGGCGCTTGCGCGGGCCGATGCCGAGCATCGAGACATGCTCGCCCACCGGCTCCGCCGTGTAGGCGACCTGGCGCTCCCCGCGCTCCCGCAGCTCGGTGATGAAGCCGTTGTTGACGGCGCTGGAGTAGAAGCCGGTTGGGCTGAACTTGTTGAGGAAGACGTCGCCTTCCTTGAGGCTCAGCAGCCGCTGCTTCCAGGCGTCGCTAATCGGGCTCTCCTTGGTCAGCAGGGGCCGGGTGCCGAATTGGAACGCGATGGGGCCGAGGTCCGGATTGTCGATCCAGTCCTCCCACTCCTCCAGCCACCACACGCCGCCCGCCATGATGATGGGCGTCTGGTCCAGCCCGAAGGTCCGCATCAGCTTCCGCAGCGCCAGCACGCGGGGGAAGGGGTCTTCCGGCTTGGTGGGGTCCTCGCCGTTGGACAGGCCGTTGTGCCCGCCGGCCAGCCAGGGGTCCTCGTACACGACGCCGCCCAACAGGGATGCCGCCTTGGAATAGGCGCGCTTCCACAAGGCGCTGAACGCGCGGGAAGAGGACACGATGGGGTAGTAGTGCACGCCGAACCGCGCGGCGATGTCCGACAGGCGGTAAGGCATCCCGGCGCCGCAGGTCAGCCCATGGATCAGGCCCTTCGCGCCCTCGAGCACGCCGGTGATGACCCGCTCCGCTCCGCCCATCTCCCAGAGGATGTTGGCATGGAGGCGGCCCTGGCCGCCGGAGATCTCGTGGGCGCGTTGGGCCTGGGCGATGCCGCCCTGGATGCCGAACTGCACGAGTTCCTCGTGGCGGTCCCGCCGGGTGCGCCCATGGTAGGGCTGGTCGAGCGGGTTGCCGTCCTCGTCGTAGAAGTCGGCGTTCACCGCGCTGAACGTCCCGGCGCCGCCGGCGTTGGCCCAATGGCCCGAACTCACGCCGGTGGAGACGCCGATGCCTTTTCCGCCCTCGATCAACGGGAGGACGTCCACGCCGCCCATCTGTATCGCGTTGACAGCCTTCATTCCCGCCCGGACCTTCTTTGTAACAGTCTGAAACATTGGCGGCTAGGCCAGGATTTACCAGGCCCAGCCGCGCATATTCGCGTTTCCTGACCTACTCGGCCGCGTCAGGCTCGGACCGCTCGCGGCGACCGCCGTCGCGCCCGCCATTCTCGCGCCCGCCTTCACGGCCGCCCTTGCTGCCGACCTGCTCGGTGATGTCCGCCCCGGTCGCCTGATCGACAACGCGCATGGACAGCTTGACCTTGCCGCGGTCGTCGAAGCCCAGCACCTTCACCTTCACGGCGTCGCCCTGGTTCACCACGTCCGTCGTCTTGTTGACCCGGCCCTGCTGCAGCTCGCTGATGTGCACCAGCCCGTCCTTGGCGCCGAGGAAGTTGACGAAGGCGCCGAAGTCCGCCGTCTTGACCACCTTGCCGTTGTAGATCTGGCCGACCTCCGGCTCCGCCACGATGCCGCGGATCATGTCGATGGCCTTCTGGCTGGCCGTGTCGGTGGTGGCGGCGATCTTGATGGTGCCGTCGTCCTCGATGTCGATCTTGGCGCCGCTCT
>CAXTTB010000376.1:0-4227 GCA_964246905.1 uncultured Acetobacteraceae bacterium
TCGGTGCCGAGCGCCGCCACCGCCATCCCGTCCGCGACCGACACCGCGGCGCCCTCGCTCGACAGCGTGGGGCCGCTGGCGCGCAGCGTGCGGTGCTGCGCGGCCGTGGACGCGGTGCTGGCCGGGCAGGCGCCGCGGGCGGTGGAGCCGATGGCGTTGCGCGGCCTGCGCCTGGCGGTGCCGGGCAACATGGTGATGGAGGGCGTGGACCCCGTGGTGGCGGAGGTGTTCGGCCGCGCGCTCAACCGTCTGGGCAACCTGGGCGTGCGGGTGACGCATCTGAGCTTCCCGCAGTTCGAGCGCATCGCCGCGGCGAATGCCCGCGGCGGCCTGGCGCCCGTGGAGGCCTATGCGTGGCATCGCGCACTGCTGGCCGAGCAGGCGGACGGCTACGACCAGCAGGTCCGCAGGCGCATCGAGCGCGGCGCGGCGATGACCGGGGCCGAGCTGTTCGCCCTGCAGGCTGCCCGCGCCGAGATCTGCGCCAGCATGGACGCGGCCACCGCCCCGTTCGACGCGGTGGCGATGCCGACGGCGCCGATCCTGCCGCCCCGCATCGACACCCTGGACAACGAGGCCGAGTATCTCCGGGTCAACGGCCTCGTCCTCCGCAACACGTCGCTCGCCAACTTCCTCGACCGCTGCAGCATCAGCATCCCGGCGAACCGCTCCGGCGAGCCGCCGGTGGGGCTGATGCTGATGGGCGAGACCGGCGGCGATGCCCGGCTGTTCGCCATCGCCGCCGGAATCGAGGACATGATCCGGGAGTCGTTCCAATGATGGCCAGGCTGCTCTGGGCCGTGCTGGCGCTGATGATCGCCGCGGCGCCGGCCCGGGCGCAGCAGGTGCTGGACGCCATCCTGGCCCGCGGCGTCGTCCGCGTCGGGCTGGCCGGCGACTACCGCCCGTTTTCCATCAAGGACGACGCCGGGCGGTTCGAGGGGCTGGACGTGGAGATGGCGGAAAGCCTGGCCAAAGCCCTGGGCGTCCGGCTGGAGATCGTGCCGACTGCCTGGCCCACGCTGATGCCGGACCTGCAAGGCCAGAAGTACGACATCGGCATGGGCGGCATCACGGTGACGCTGGACCGGGCCAAGACCGCCTTCTTCTCCGCGCCGGTGATGCGGAGCGGCAAGACGCCCATCGCGCGCTGCGCCGACCAGGCCCGCTTCGCCGCCCTGGCCGACATCGACCAGCCCGGCGTGCGCGTGATCACCAACCCCGGCGGCACCAACGAACGCTTCGCCCGTGCCCACATCAAGCAGGCGGAGATCACGGTGTTCCCGAACAACGCCGCCATCTTCGACGAGATCGCCGACGGCCATGCCGACGTGATGATGACCGACGCGGTAGAGACCCGCCTGCAGCAGCGGCTGCATCCCGGGCTGTGCGCCGTCCATCCGGACCAGCCGTTCGACACGTCCGAACTCGCCTACATGCTGCCGCGCGACCCGGCGCTGAAAGCCTGGGTGGACCAATGGCTGCACATGCAGGACGAGACCGGCGAGCGGCAGCGGCTGGTTGCGAAATGGCTGAACTGATCCGTCATGCCCGGGCCGAGGCCGGGCATGACCTTGGGTATCAGGAGAAGCTGAGCTTCTCGTTCCCGCCGGGGTGCGGCGGCTCGCCGGTCACGACGGCCTTCACGTAGCCGTAGGCGTGCACCATCGTGCTGTTCGGCGCGTCCCAGTACTCGGCCATGGTGACGTCCACCTTCAGCAGGGCGATGTCGGGGTCCTCCTTGCCCTTGGGGAACCAGGTCCGCATCGCCTCGCCCCAATGCGCGTCGATGGCCGCCTTGTCGCGAACGAGCTGGGCGTGGCCGGACAGGCTGACGTAGTCCTGCTTGCTGGGGTCGGCGTAGGTGACGCCGACGCGCTGGTCCTCCTTGACCTCGCTCACCTTGTGGCTGCTGGCGCGGGTGAAGAACCACAGGGTGCCGTCGAACCCGCTCTGCGCCGCGACCATCGGGCGGGCGCGCAGGTTGTCGTCGTCCTCCGTGGTGAGCATGGCGAAGCTGATGCCCTTCATCATCTCCCACATCTTCTGGGTGGCTTCGGTCTGGCTGCTTTCGGTCATCTAGGTCCCCCTTGCATGGTCAGCCGTATCAAGCGATCAGGGCGGGGTTCGGTTGCACGGCGTTTGCAGGCTCATGGGGCTTCGACGGTCAGCGCGCGTTCGGCGGTCCGTGCGGCCATGCTGTCCGCGGCGCGCAACGTCCATTGCCCGGCCGCCGCTCCTTCCGGCAGCGTCACCGTCCAATCCGCCCCGTCCGGCCCGACCCGCAGCACGTCAGGCAGCGGACGCGCCGGCCTCCCGTTGGGATCAAGCAGGTCCACCCGCATCGCGTGTGTCTCGGCCGGCGTCGGCCCGTCGAGGCCCACATGCCCCGCCACCCGCGCGCCGGGCCGGGCACGGTCCGGGCCGGTCAGCACAGGTCCCGGCAGCGGCGCCGGGGACACCGCCAGGATCGTCGGCTCAACCGGGTCCAAGGCGATGTCGAGGCGGTCGGTCCGGCGCGGCGCCCCCGCCCGGCGCATGTCATAGACGAAGCCCGGCGCCGGAAGCCGCACGCCCAAATGGCCCGGGGCGCCCCAAGGCACGGCGGCCTGCAGCGCCAGGACCGTCACGCCGCCGTTGCGGAACACGTGCGCCTCCACGTTGCTGGCGCGCAAGCCGTCGGGGCCGGTCATCACGAGGCCCGGCGCCGCTCCGGCCTTGGCCAGCAGGTCCGCAAGCGCCGTCAGCCCGGCGGCGCCGGAAGGCTCGGCATCCGGGCGGACGACCTGCGGCACCTGCGCCACCCCGGCCAGCGGCGACCCGGCCCGGCGGCGGCTGTGCCCGTCGAACACGCCGGGTTCGGTGTCCGCCAGCACCGTGCCGCCGCGGGCGGCGAACCGCCTGACTTCCTCGACCTCCGCCGCCGACAGCGCGATGGCGTGCGGCAGCATCAGCACCCGGATCGCCCAATCCCGCAGCGCGCCGCCTTCCAGCGTCTCGGAGGACAGCCAGCGCGGCTGGATGCCGAGCTGGGTCAGTCGGTCCACCATCTGGCGACGCGCCGCGCGCCAAGGGTTGTCGTCCAGCTCGCGCTCCGCGTCGCGGTCGGACCAGGCGGCGCCGCGGGGCTGCTGGTCCAGCACCCAGCGGGTGCGGAAGCTCGCCTGCGAGTACAGCAGGGCGACGGGACTGGGGGCCGGATGGCTGGCGATCAGCGCCGGGGCGACGATGCGCAGGCCGGCCACGAGCGCCGCCAGCGCCCGGCCGCGCGGGCCCGGCGTCCCGTCTGGCTGCACCACGTCGTTCATCTCGTCCCACACGATCAGGCCGCGCCCGCCGCGCAGCAGGTCGCGCCAAACTGCGTGCTCGGCGCGGGGTCCCGTGTCGAACACCGTGTGCAGCGGGATGAGCGCCGGGTTCAGCCCATGCGCGATCTCCAGCGCGTTGCCAGAGTCGTAGATCTCCATCACGTCCACGGCGGACGCCAGCCGGCCGTAGTCGTAGCCGCCCCAGCCTGGCGCCTGCGCGCCCTCGATGGCCGCAAGCGCGGCGGGGTCGGCGCGATGCACCGCGTCCGTTCCCGCGCGGACGGCGGCGGCGAAGGCCACGTCCATCCACGCCTTGAAGTCGGCCCAGGCGGAGAAATTGCCGTCGGTCCGGCGCATCGCGTCGTCCGTGAGGTCCGGCATGACCGCTTCCCACGACCCGAACCGGCTGCCCCATTGCCGGTTCAGCGCACCGAGGTCCGGGTACTGCGTCCGCAGCCAGGCCCGCATCGCGCCAAGCGAGGCCGGCGACAGGTCGAAGTCCCAGTTGGCCGACAGGTCGCCGATCCCGGTCTCGTCGCCCAGGTTGTAGAACAGCGGGCGGTCGGGCGCCTGGCGGCGCACCACATCGGCCAGCCGCGCCTTCACCGCATCCAGCAAGGCCGGGTCCGACAGGGACGGCGCGCGCAGGAACACGCCGCGGTCCTGCGGCGCCTGCCGGCGGCGGGCGCGCGCCGCGTCGAACAGCCAGGTCACGGGCTTGCCTTCCGTGTAGCGGTGGTACGGCGCGTAGAAATCGGTGGCGATGTTCTCGACGAACCAGGGCAGGCCCGCCTCGCGCCGGGCCGCGGCGGCGGCCGGGTCGATCCGGCCGCCGGTGCCGCGCAGCTTCACGCCGCTGAACCCCAGCCCGGCCAGCCCGGCCATGCCGGCGACCCCTTGGTCCTGCCACATGATGAGC
>CAXTTB010000377.1:0-4209 GCA_964246905.1 uncultured Acetobacteraceae bacterium
GGCGGTCGATGAGGCCGCGGATCGCGAGGTGCCCGCCACCAGCAGCGCGGTCCGCCGCGGGCGTGCTGGGGGCGGAGGGCGCGGTCGTGGCGGCGGTGCTGCACAACCTGGGCACCTTCGCCGGGCTGGGCAACGCCGGGCGGCTGCTGCTGTTAAACGAGGCCGGGGCGGGGGCGTCCGGCCCGGCGCCTGACGCCGCCACGCCCCTGCCGGCCTGATGGGCGGCGCGAAGCCGTTCGCGCTGCTCGCTGTCCTTCTGGTGGGCTGCATCCTGCACGGCTTGACGCGGCTGTCCGTGGTCGAAAGGGAGCCGCCGCTGTTCCCGCAGCCAGCGGCCCGACGCATTGCCGCGCCCGCGCAGACGCCGGTTCAGATTGAGAGGATGCTGGCCCGGCCCCTGTTCACGCCGGGCCGCGCCCCGTTCCGCGAGGACCACGCGCCTCCGCCGGAGCTGACGGCGGCGCCCCCGCGCCTGACCGGCCTGATCGTCGCGGCGCGGCACGGCCGGGCGATCTTCGCCGGGCCGGACGGGAAGCCGGTCGTGCTGAGCGAAGGCGGGCGTCTGGGGCCGTTCACCGTGGTGGCGGTGCGGCCCGACGGGGTCGATCTGTCCGGCCCGCCCGGCCTCCGCACGCTCCGCCCCTCCGGCGACGCCGCGCTGCGGCTGGAGGCGGTTTACAAGCCCGCGGTCCTGGCCTTGATCGATCCGGACCGGCGGGAGCTGGAAACCGAGAACGACCAGTAGCCTGTGGCGAGGAATCTGACCACAGAGGCGACCATCTGCTGGCATCGTTATAGCATTATGCTATAATCTAGCCATGAAGGCTGTGCGCTACACCGTTGATGCGGCCCGGGATTTGAAGCGGCATGGCAACATGGCGGCGCGGGTCCGCAAGGCACTGGGCGAGTACGCCGAAGGAGGCGGCGCCCACGCCAATAATGTGATCCGTATGGTCGGATCGACCGGCAGCCGGATGCGCGTTGGCGAGTTCCGCGTGCTCTTCGAGGAGTCCGAGACAGCCATCACTGTGACCAAAGTCGCCCCGCGTAGCGGCGTTTACGACTGAATGGAGGATCAATGGACACCTCACGTAAACCACCTGGTTCCGCTGACGTCATCACCTTGACGCGGGCCGAATACGAGGACCTGATCGACGCGCGCGACCACGCCCAGGCGATGCGCGAGGTCGCGACCGGCGCGATGGAGACGCTTTCGGATGCTCAACTGGACGCCTATCTCGCGGCCCAGTCACCGTTGGCGTTCTGGCGCAAGCACCGCGGCCTTACCCAAACAGCCCTGGCGGCTGCGGCCGGGATCACGCAACCTTATCTGGCGCAGATCGAGGGTGGCTCGCGCGGCGGGGACGTGGCGTTGTTCGCCAAGCTCGCCCGCGCGCTGCGGGTCCGCATCGAGGACCTCGTGCCCGCCGAGTGAAAGCCGCCCGGCGCCCCAGTTCAGCCCTTCATGCTGTCCGGCACCGTGCCGCCGTTCTCCGCCAGCTTCTGCACGACGGCCTTGTGCAGCGCGATGTTCTGCTCGGCGCTGCCGTCCGCCCCGGCGTGCACGCCGAGTTCCTGGCCCAGTTGCTTGCGGGCGTCGAGGCTGGACTCCAGGTCGAGCAGCTTCAAGAGATCGACGATGGAGGTCTGGTAGTTGCCGCCGCCCCCCTTCTGCGACGCCATCTGGCTCAAGACCGCGCCGACATCCACCGCCGGCGCGCCCGCGCCGCCGCCTGAGGTAGGGGCGGGGCTGTCGGCCGTGGCCCCGGGGGAGGCGGCGTCCGCGGCCGGAGCGGCGCTGGCGTGGTGGAAGATCTTGTCCATGATGCTGCCGAACATGCTCACGGGTCGCCTCCGATAAAATAGGGGCGGGTTGCCATGGGTAGGCCAAAGGGGGCGGCAATGGAAGCGGCGGGCATAGAATGCCCTGGCGGAAGCGCCGGCAATCGTTAAGTTCGCATCCAAGACGCTGAACGGGAGGACGGCATGGAATTCGAGCACTCGGCGAAGGTGCAGGAGCTGCGGCGGCGGCTGCAGGCCTTCATGGACACGCACATCTACCCGAACGAG
Organism: uncultured Acetobacteraceae bacterium; assembly: GCA_964246905.1. GTDB lineage: Bacteria > Pseudomonadota > Alphaproteobacteria > Acetobacterales > Acetobacteraceae > CAHJXG01. The sequence goes on from CAXTTB010000377.1 coordinate 2,071, forward strand.
GCGACCTACCTCGCGCAGCACGCGGGCCACCACGACCGCTGGCAGCCGGTGCCGATCCTGGAGGACCTCAAGGCCGTGGCCCGGGAGGCGGACCTGTGGAACATGTTCCTGCCGCACTCGGACCGCGGCGCCGGGCTGACCAACCTTGAATACGCGCCGCTGTCGGAGATCATGGGCGCCGTGTCCTGGGCGTCCGAGGTGTTCAACTGCTCGGCGCCCGACACCGGCAACATGGAGACGCTCGACCGCTACGGCACGGAGGCGCAGAAGCAGGAATGGCTGGAGCCGCTGCTGGAGGGGCGCATCCGCTCGGCGTTCTGCATGACGGAGCCGGAGGTCGCCTCGTCCGACGCCACCAACATCCAGTGCCGGATCGAGCGCCGGGGCGGCGACTACGTGATCAACGGGCGCAAGTGGTGGTCCTCGGGCGCCAACGACCCGCGCTGCCGCCTGCTGATCGTCATGGGCAAGACCGATCCGGACGGCCCCGACCGGCACCGCCAGCAGAGCATGGTGCTGGTGCCGCGCGACGCGCCCGGCGTCCAGGTGCTGCGCCACCTCCCGGTGTTCGGCTACGACGACGCGCCGCACGGCCATGCCGAGATACTCTTTGAAGATGTAAGGGTTCCGGTGGAGAACGTGCTGCTGGGCGAGGGCCGCGGCTTCGAGATCGCGCAGGGGCGCCTGGGACCCGGCCGCATCCACCACTGCATGAGGGCCATCGGCATGGCGGAGCGCGCGCTGGAGATGACCTGCAAGCGCGCCCTGAGCCGCCGCCCGTTCGGCAAGCCGCTGGCCGAGCAGGGCGTGATGATCGAGCGCATCGCCGAGAGCCGCATCAAGATCGACCAGGCGCGTCTCCTGGTGCTGAACGCCGCCTGGCGCATGGACGAGGTGGGCAACAAGGAAGCCCGGCGCGAGATCGCCGCCATCAAGGTCGCCGTGCCCGCCATGGCCTGCGCGGTGATCGACTGGGCGATCCAGGCGCATGGCGGCGGCGGGGTGACGGACGACTTCGCGCTGGCGTCCATGTACAAGATCGCCCGCACGCTCCGCATCGTGGACGGGCCGGATGAGGTGCACCGCCACCAGCTCGGGCGATTGGAGCTGGCGAAGTACAAGCCAGAGCGGCCCAACGCATGACGGCGGCAGCCACCGTAGGGGGCGACGGCTTGCCGGTGCTGGTGCCGGTCTTGCCGAACCACCGCTTCGACGAGGCGGCGCTGGAGCGGTATTTGGCCGGGCACCTGCCGGGCTTCGCCGGGCCGTGCGTGGTCCGGCAGTTTCAGGGCGGGCAGTCCAACCCGACGTTCCACCTCCAGGCCGGGTCCGGGGAGTACGTGCTGCGCAAGAAGCCGCCCGGCACGCTGCTGCCCTCGGCGCACGCGGTGGACCGGGAGTACCGCATCCTGGGCGCGCTGCGGGACAGCGGCGTGCCGGTGCCCACCGTGCACCTGCTGTGCGAGGACGCGGGCGTGATCGGCACGACGTTCTTCGTCATGGACTACCAGCCGGGCCGCGTCTTCCCCGACCGCACCTTGCCGGGCGTCAGCCCCGCCGACCGGGCCGCGATCTACGACGACATGGGCCGCGTGCTGGCCGTGCTGCACGGCGTCGATTGGCGACGGGCCGGGCTGGAAGGCTTCGGCCGTCCGGAGAACTACATCGGCCGCCAGATCGACCGCTGGTCCAAGCAGTACGCGGGCGCGCAGGTGGGGGAGGAGCCGGCGATGGACCGGCTGATGGCCTGGCTCAAGGCGCACGCGCCCGTGCCGGACGAGACGACGGTGGCGCACGGCGACTACCGCCTCGGCAACCTCATCATCCACCCGGCCGAGCCGCGGGTGGTCGCGGTGCTGGATTGGGAACTGGCGACGCTCGGGCATCCGCTGGCGGACCTGGCGTATAGCTGCCTCGCCTGGCGCTTGCCGCCGGACCTGCAGGGCATCCAGGGGGCGGACGTGCCGGGTCTGCCGACGGAGGCCGAGTACGTGCAGGCCTACTGCCGCCGCACTGGCCGCGAGGGCGTGCCGGACCTGGAGTTCTTCGTCGCGTTCTCGCTGTTCCGCTGGGCGGCGATTGCGGCGGGGGTGTACCGCCGGGCGCTGGACGGGACGGCGGCGGACGCGCTGGGACGGG
>CAXTTB010000378.1:0-4206 GCA_964246905.1 uncultured Acetobacteraceae bacterium
GCCCGGCGCCGTGCTGCGGAGCGGCGACCCGGATGCGGGCGGCGTCCTCGTCGTGCTGCGCGGGCGGGAGGGCCTGTGCGTGCTGTCGCAGGTGCGGGCCGGGGAGGGCGACGTCGCCTGGATGCGGGCGACCGGGCCGGGACAGGTGCCGCAGGATCAGGCCGACGCCTACGTGGCCCGGCAGGTCGGGCGCGATCCCGACCTGTGGGTGCTGGAGTTCGAGGCGCCGGACCTCCTGCCGCCGTTCGAGGCGCGCATCGTTTGAGAAAACGCCCGACTCTGAAACGATCCTGGCCCGTGTGACGGGGATGTCACGCCGGTGTGTGGTATATCTGCTCAGCCCCATGTGTCTTTTCAGGTACAGTCGTTGCGAAAGAGTTAAGGGCCTTATCGCACTCGCGAGCATCGGTGCTAAGGTATGCGTACCGAGTGGCGGGGGAACGATCCCGCAGGCCCCCGGATGCGTTGAACGCGCAGTTTGTTATTGAGGAGAATAGAGTATGAAACTCCGCAGCGCGCTACTGGCCGCGACCGTCCTGGCCGCCCCCATAGCTGCAAAGGCCGAGGCGATCAGTGGCCTGTACATCGGCGCCGGCGCCGGCGCCAACTGGCTGCAGGACGAGAAGATCAAGTCTGTCGGCTTTCCGCAGGCCGGCATCCCGCAGACCAACCTGAACGTCCGCGGCAACAACAACGGCACGCGGATCAAGTCCGACACGGGCTTCGTCGGCCTGTTCAGCGTCGGCTACGGCTTCGGCAACGGCCTGCGGGTCGAGGTCGAGGGCAACTACCGCGACAACAAGCTCAACGGCACCAAGGGCGCCGGCTTCCAGGCCCTCACCGGCGCTGGCGGCAACGAGCGGAAGTATGGCGGGATGGTCAACGTCCTGTATGACTTCGACCCGAACGTGCTGGGCCTCGGCTTCTTCCCGGCCGCGATCACCCCGTATGTCGGCGTCGGCGCCGGCTACGTCTGGGCGCAGGACCAGAACGTTCGCCTGACCGGCTTCGCGGGTCCGGCCCCCGGCTTCCCGGGCGGCTTCCGTGAGCTGGCCCGCACCAACCAGGGGCAGGGTGCCTTCGCCTACCAAGGCATCGTCGGCGCGGCGTTCCCGATCTCGGCGGTGCCGGGCCTGGCCATCACGGGCGAGTACCGCTTCCTCGGCATGGCGGGCGACCGCAACTACAACTACCAGTACTTCTCGCCGGGCGTCGCGACGCGGGCGACCGTCAAGTTCAACGAGGACTATAACCACAGCGTCCTCTTGGGCATCCGCTACGCCTTCAACGCCGCCCCGCCGCCGCCGCCGCCCGCGCCGGCTCCCGCCCCGGTGGCGCAGGCTGCGCGCACCTACCTGGTGTTCTTCGACTGGGACCGGGCCGACCTGACGGACCGCGCCCGCCAGATCATCGCGGAGGCCGCGCAGGCCACGACCCGCGTGCAGGTGACGCGCATCGAGGTGTCGGGCTACACGGACACGTCGGGCACGCCGCGCTACAACCAGGGCCTGTCGGTCCGCCGGGCGCAGAACGTCGCGTCTGAACTCGTGCGCCTCGGCGTGCCGCGCCAGTCCATCACGGTGCAGGGCTTCGGCGAGACCCGCCTGCTGGTGCCCACCGCGAAGGGCGTGCGCGAGCCGCAGAACCGCCGCGTCGAGATCGTGCTGCGCTGAGCGGCGCAGCCGCTTGCTGACGTCAGGCTAAACTGAGATGGGGCCGGTCCGCGCGTGGACCGGCCCTCGCCATGTCTGGAGATCCTGCTGATGCGCCCGACCCTGCTGGCCGCCACGCTGCTCGCCGCCCCGGCCCTCCATGGCGCGGCCCGCGCCCAGCCGGTCAGCGGCCTGTACATCGGCGCGGGCGGCGGCGCGAATTTCCTGCAGCAGGAGCGCGACAAGAGCATCCGCTTCCCGAACGGCGCCACGATCCCGTCCGGCGCGCGCCTCGGCTTCGACGCGGGCACCGTGGCGGTCGGTAGCCTGGGCTACGGCTTCGGCAACGGCGTCCGGGTCGAGCTGGAGGGGAACTACCGCTACAACCGGGTCGGCTCTTTCGGCAACGCCGGGCAGGCCACGCGGTCGGTCGGCGGGCGGGAGCAGAAGTATGGGCCGATGGCCAACGTGCTGTTCGACCTCGACATCGGCAGCCCCTACGTCTTCCCCTATGTCGGCGCCGGCGCCGGGTATTCCTACGTGGCGCGGCGCCTGCGGGTGCTGAGCACGGACGGCACCGTCAACAGCCAGGGCGGCACCAGCACCAGCTTCGCCTACCAAGCCATTGCCGGGCTGTCCTTCCCGATCCCGCCCGTCGTCGGCCTCTCGCTCACGGCCGAATACCGCTACTACGCGCTGGCCGGCGAGCGAAGCTTCGGCCGCACCATTTCGGGACCTGGCGGGAGGACAGCCAGCAGCGTGGTCCGGGCGGCGGGCGACGCCAACCATGATCTGATGCTCGGGCTGCGCTACGCCTTCAACGTGCCCCCGCCGCCGGCGCCGCCGGAACCGGCCCCCGCCCCTGCGGCCACCGCCGCACGCACCTACCTGGTGTTCTTCGACTGGGACCGTTCGGCCCTGACGGACCGTGCGCGCCAGATCATCGCGGAGGCCGCGAAAGCCACCACCCGCGTGCAGGTGACGCGCATCGAAGTGTCCGGCCACACGGACACGTCGGGCACGCCGCGCTACAACCAGGCCCTGTCGGTCCGCCGGGCGCAGATGGTGGCGGACGAGCTGGTGCGCGACGGCGTGGCGCGCGAGGCGATCACCGCCCAGGGCTTCGGCGAAACCCATCTGCTGGTGCCCACCGCGAAGGGTGTGCGCGAGCCGCAGAACCGCCGGGTCGAGATCGTCTTGCGCTAAGCCAAGGATCGTAGGGCGGATCAGCGAAGCGCCATCCGCCTTCCGCCTGCACCGCCCGATGGCGCATGGCGCTCCGCTTATGCGCCCTACGTCTCTCGGTCAGGACCGGCGGCGCGTCCGGGACCGCCTGGCCGGCTCCGGCGCTTCCGCGCATTCGGGTGCGACCACCGGCTGCTGGATCGACTTGCCCGCCGCGAAGTCCGTCAGCTCGGCGCCGTTGCGGAGCGCCAGCACCTCGTCGAAGGTGCTGAGGTTGTAGTAACAGAAACGGCTGCCCTGGCTCAGCCCGGTCTGCGACTGGCTGTTGGCGAGCTGGGTGATGTAGCCGTCCTGTTCCTGGCGGGCACGGCGTCCGCCGGCGCGGCTGAAGAAGCTGCTCAACGCCTTGTCCTGGACGGCCAGCTCAGGGCGATACTTGGCGATGAAGGCGTTGTACTTCTCATCGGCGCTGCAGGTCAGCGCCGTGACCATCAGCTTCGCCTTCAGCGCCGCCACGTCCAGCGCGGGGTAGTCGGCCGGCCGGGCGCATTGGGCGGCGGCGACGTTGCTGGTCAAGCCGATGGCAAGCAGCCCGGACACAAGCGCACGCATGACAGATTCCTCCCACGACTCGGAACGCGGCCGCGCTGCGAATGCGCGGTGGCCGAGGTAAACCGCCTCTTACCTGGAAGCGCAACAAGCTTCTGCGGCGGCACGCCCGGGCGCGGCGCTTGTTGCCAAAATAGCGCAACCGCCGTCTTATGGCAGGACAGTCAAGGGCGAGGCCGCGCAGGTTGCAGGCCGGCACGCCCCGTGCATAACACGCCCCACGCACCCTGCGGCGAGAGCCGCCCGTCCAAGCGCCTCCTGCCACGAAAGCCCAGCCGCCGATGCAGCCGAACAGCGCCACCCCGTTCTCCTCCTACGACCCCGGCGCCTACTATTGCGAGCTCACGGCCCGCGATGGCGACGGCGGCTCGGCGGCGCTGGTGCGGAGGCGGATCAGCGCCATCGGCCTCGACGCGCTGCGCCTGCGGGCGCGGGCGGCGGAGCGCGACCTGTTCAACCTCGGCATCACCTTCACGGTGTACTCCGAGTCCAGCGCCATCGACCGCATCCTGCCGTTCGACTGCGTGCCCCGCATCATCGCCGCCCGCGAATGGTCCGTGCTGGAGCGCGGCGTCGCCCAGCGGGTCCGTGCCCTCAACCTGTTCCTGGCCGACATCTACAACACCCGGCACATCACCCGGGACGGCGTGGTCCCGCCGGAGCTGGTGTACAAGAACGCCAACTACCGCCCGGAGATGGAGGGCTTCCCCGTCCGCTTCGGCACCTACGTCCACATCTGCGGCATCGACCTGGTGCGCGA
>CAXTTB010000379.1:0-1035 GCA_964246905.1 uncultured Acetobacteraceae bacterium
CCCCGCGCCAGGGCGATCATCACCCGCTGCCGCATCCCGCCGCTCAGTTGGTGCGGATAGGCGGCGGCCCGCTGCTCCGGCGCCGGGACCTGCACGCCGCGCAGCAGCGCCACCGCGGCGTGCCGGGCGGCATGGCGGGACAGGCCCTGGTGCCGGCGCAGGACCTCGGCGATCTGCTCGCCGGCCGTGAACACCGGGTTCAGCGCGGTCATCGGCTCCTGGAAGATCATCGACATCGCCCGCCCGCGCAGCGATTGCAGGACGGACGGCGAAGCGTCCGCGATCTCCTGCCCGGCCAGGCGGACCGACCCGGCGGACCGGCGCATCCCCTCCGGCAGCAGCCCCATGACCGCCAGCGCCGCCATGCTCTTGCCGCAGCCGGACTCGCCCACCAGCGCCAGGGTGCGCCCGGCCTCGACGGTGAACGACAGGTCCTCCAGCACCGGCACGGCGCCGGACGGCCGGTGCAGCTCGACGCTCAGGCCCTCCACCGCCAAGGCAGGATACGGCTCGTTCATCGCCGGCGCAGGCGCGGGTTCAGCGCGTCGTTGATGCCGTCGCCCACCAGGCTGACCGCCAGCACGGCGAGGAAGATCGCAGCACCCGGGAAGGTCACGGCCCACCAGGCGTCCTGCAGGTAGCCGCGGTTCTGCCCCAGCATCAGGCCCCAGGTCATGACGTTGGGATCGCCGAGGCCCAGGAAGCTCAAGCCCCCCTCGAACAGGATGGCGACGCCGATGGAGAGCGTCGCGGCCACGATGATCGGCGGCAGAGCGTTGGGCAGCACCACCCGCGCCACCAGGTAGGCCGGCCCGGCGCCGGCGGTGACGGTCGAGCGGACGAAGTCCATCTCCCGCAGCCTCATGCACTCGGCCCGGGTCAGCCGGGCCACCCCGGTCCAGGACACCAGGCCGATGGCGGCCGTCTCGACCGGCAGCCTTGCTCCGAACAAGGACACCAGCACCATGGCGAACAGCAGGGCGGGCAGCACCTGGAAGAACTCCGTGCCCTTCATCAGCAGGCGGTCCACCCAGC
>CAXTTB010000379.1:1045-4188 GCA_964246905.1 uncultured Acetobacteraceae bacterium
GACCAGCCGGCTGGCGCGGCCGCCCACCAGCAGCCCGGCCAGCACGTCCCGCCCCAGGTAGTCCGTGCCCAACGGCGCGTCCTCCCCCGGCGGGCTGAACGGCGCCCCCGCCAGGTCGAACGGATCGACGCCGTACCAGGCCGGGCCGACCAGGCTGGCCAGCACGACGGCGGCCAGGACCAGCAGCCCCGCCATGCCCATGGGGCTGCGCAGGAACTGCGCCGCCGCCTGCCGGAAGGGCGATTGCGTCACCGCCCGTCCGCCGCGATGCGCGGGTCGAGCCAGCGGTGCACCAGGTCGGTCAGGATGTTGGCCGCCATGACCAGCAGCGCCGACACGACGAGCACGCCCAGCAGCGTCGGGTAGTCCCGGCGCAGGATGGAGTCGAACACGAGGCGCCCCATGCCGGGCCAGCCGAACACGGTCTCCACCAGCACGGCGCCGCCCAGCACCTCGGAGAACTGCAGGCCGAGCAGCGTCACCACGGGGCCGACGGCGTTGCGGAGCGCGTGCTTGAACACCACCGTGCCCTCCGTCATCCCCTTGGCCCGCGCGGTGCGGATGTAGTCGGCCCGCAGCACGTCCTGCATGGCGGCCCGGGCCTGCCGGCTGTACTGCGCCATGTACACGACGCCGAGGGTGAAGGCCGGCAGCGCCAGATGGTGCAGCACCGACAGCGCGTAGGCCCCGCCGCCCAAGGGCTGGCCCACGTCCGCCATGCCGCCGCTCGGGAACCACGGCAGCACCGAGGCGAACAGCAGGAGCAGCAGCAGGCCGCTCCAGAACACCGGCATGGCGTAGCCGGCCACCGCGAGCAGGGTGACGGCGGCGTTCGTGGCGCCGCGCGGACGCCGGGCGGCGGCGATGCCCAGCCCGGTGCCGGCCACCGCCGCGAACAGCAGCGCCGCCGCCATCAGCAGCGCCGTCGCCGGCAGGCGCTGCAGGATCAACTGGGCGACCGGCTGGTTGAAGTAGAAGGAGTAGCCGAGGTCGCCGCCGCCCGCCCGGAGCACGTAGCGCCCGAGCTGCACCGGGATGGGCAGGTCCAGCCCGTAGGCGGCGCGGATGCCGGCGAGCACCTCCGGCGAGGCGCCGCCCATCTCGCCGGCGATCACCAGCGCCGGGTCGCCCGGCGCCAGATGGACCAGCAGGAAGTTCAGCACCACCACCGCCAGCAGCAGCAGGGCCGCGTTCACTACGCGCAGCCCGAGGCCGGCCAGCAGCTTCACGCCCGCAGCCTCACGCCGGCGGGGTCGCCCAGCGCAGCTCGTGCAGCGGCGACATGGCGCCCCAGATCGACAGCGGCAGGTCGGCGAGGCCCTTGTGGGCGGCTGTGTAGTAGGGGACGACGTTCAGGAAGTGGATCGGCGCCTCGTCCACCACGATGCGCTGGAACTCGGCATAGAGCGCGTGCCGCCGGGCGGGGTCCGGCTCGGCGGCGGCCCCCTCCAGCAGCTCGTCCACCCGGGCGTTGCGGTAGCCCTGCATGTTGGCCCAGACCACGCCCTTGCGGATGTTGCCGCTGAGGTAGGTGCGGGCCACGCCGATCACCGGGTCGCCCCAGTTGAACACGCTGTCCAGCGTCATGTCGTAGTCGTAGTTGGCGACGCGCTCCGCCCAGGTCGGGAAGTCCGGCACCGCCCGCACCTCGGCGGCGATGCCGATCTTGCGGAGCGCCGGGCGCAGGAACTCGGCGATGTTGCGGCCCTGCTCGGGGTCGCCGGGGTCGTAGTCGATGACCAGCGGGAAGCGGGTGCCGTCGGCGCCGCGCGGGTGCCCGGCCTCCTCCAGCAGCGCGTTGGCGCGGGCCAGGTCGGGCACGTAGGGCTGCACCTCCTTGTTGTAGAAGGGCGAGGTCGGCACGATGGGCGTCATCGCCTCCGCCGCCTTGCCGGACATCAGCACGCGCGTCACCTGCTTGCGGTCCACGGCAAAGGCGATGGCCTGGCGCACCCGCGCGTCGTCGAGCGGCTTCCTCATGCAGTTGAAGGCGAGCCAGGTGATCGGGCCGATGCCGGCGTAGCCCTGCGCGGTCACGGCCATGCTCGCGATCTTCTGCGCCCGGTCGATGTTGCGGACGCCCGCCAGCAGCGGCGCCATGTGGACCTCGCCGCGCTCCAGCGCCAGCACCATGACCGTGGGGTCGGTGACGATGCGGATGACGACGGCATCGAGGGCGGGCGGCTTCGGCATGAAGAACCTGTCGAAGCGTTCCAGCCGGATGTACTGCCCGCGGGCGTACTCGACGAAGCGGAACGGGCCGCATCCGACCGGCTTGAGGTTGGCCGGGTGGGTCATGATGTCCTGGCCGTCGCCATAGACGTGCTTCGGCAGGATGGGCATCAGCGCCGGGGACATGGCGAGCAGCAGGGCCGGGTGCGGGCGCTTGAGGCGGATCACCGCGGTGTGCGGGTCCGGCGTCTCGACGGTCTCCACGGGCGCCAGCATGGTGGTGAAGGGGTGGCGGGCCTTGATGACGCCGATGGTGAAGGCGATGTCCTCCGACGTGACGGGATGGCCGTCATGGAACACGGCGGTCTCGACCAGGTGGAGCGTCACGCTGAGCGCGTCCGGGGCGACGGACCAGCTCTTGGCGAGGTACGGCTGCGGGTTCCAGTCGGCGTCGAAGCGCAAGGGGCTGGCGAAGATCTGCGTGGCCGGGATGGCGGTCGCGGTGCCGGACTGGATGGCGCCGTTGAAGTGCCGGGGTTCCTGGCCCATGCCCATCACCAGCGTGTTGCTGGCGGCACGGGCGGGCTGGGTCGCGGCCAAACCCCCTTGCAGGGCGGCCATGGCGGAGCCGGCGAGCAGGAGGGAGCGTCTGTCCAGCATGGCGGGTCCTCTACGATGCAGGCGTGTTCAAGCAAACCACGGGCCAGCAACCGGGTCGAGCAGGGCGCGGCGGAACAGCGCGTCCAGCGCCGCAGACGGCGGCATATCGGCCGTGCCGATCACCACCAGCGCGTCGTCATGCCCGGACATGGGCACGAGGCTCCAACGGCGGCCGGCGAGTTGCAGCAGGTGCTGGCGGCGGTCCGGCCCGACCCGGCAGAAGCCCTTGGCCCGCAAGACGGACGGCGGCAAGCCGTCCAGGGTCCGTGCGAGCGCCTGGTGGTCGAAGGCTCCCGTGTCCTGCCAGAGCC
>CAXTTB010000380.1:0-1152 GCA_964246905.1 uncultured Acetobacteraceae bacterium
GCTGGGCCGTCTGGCTGCACGGCGAGGCCGGCCGCAGCCTGGCGCGGCGCATCGGCCCGATCGGGTTCCTGGCGCGCGAGCTGGCGGCGCAGGTGCCGGGGCTGATGGCGGGGGCGCTTGAGGGCGGCTGATGACCGTGCTGCCGGATGATGGTTGCCCACCGGGGACGAACAGTACTATCCAGCTAACAACCTAGCTGATAGGAGCCGGCATGGACGCCGCTACGCAGATCTTTGGCGTGTTCGAAGCGAAGAACCGCCTGACCGCACTGCTCGACGAGGTCGAGGCCGGACACGAAATCCTCATCACCCGGCGCGGCAAGCCCGTCGCACGCCTGGTCCCCGCCCGTGCCGGCTTCGACCGCGCCCGTGCGCGGCAGGCCGCTGACAACCTGGTGCGGGCCAGCAAGGGCCTGACGCTCGACGGGCTGACGATCAAGGAGTTGATCAGCGAAGGGCGGCGGTGAGCTTCGTCCTCGACAGCTCCGTCGCCCTCGCCTGGTGCTTCGAGAATGAACAAACCCCGGCCGTCGTGGCCATCCTGGATCGCTTGACCGAGGCTGGCGCAACGGTGCCGCAGCTTTGGCCAATCGAGGCGGTCAACGGCCTGCTGACCGCCGAGCGCCGCAACCGCATCACCGGGTCGGAACGGCAGCGTTTGACCGGGCTTCTCCATGCCTTGCCGATCAGCATCGATCAGGAGACGGTCAGCCAGGTCTGGACCGCAACGGCGCAACTCGCTGGGCAGCACCGCTTGTCCTCTTGTGACGCGACCTACCTTGAGCTGGCCAAACGCCTTGGCCTGCCGCTCGCCACCCGCGACCAGGCGTTGACTGCCGCTGCCGGAGCCGTTGGCGTTCCATTGCTCCCAACGGCCTGACCCCGCCCAACCTCCAGATGCGGCAGAGTCGCCCCCGCCGACCCGCAGGACACCGGCGATGCCATCCCTGATCCACACAGGGACGCCAGCCCCAAGGTCCGCGCCATCCACACCGCCGCGGCCCACAGGCCGGTCCGACGGACGCGATGCTGGACGAGGCTCTGGCCATCGTCGGCATGGCCGCCGAGACCAACGCGCCCCCCCGCCCCCACCCGGCGCCCGCGGGCGGCCCGGTGCGTGGCGGCGGCCCCGCGGGGCGGCCGGCCGTGTGGG
>CAXTTB010000380.1:1162-4171 GCA_964246905.1 uncultured Acetobacteraceae bacterium
GGCCCCCCCCACCACCCCCCCCCCCCCCGCCCCCCCCGGGGCGGGGGGGGCGGACGGTTCCGTGACGGAGCCAAGGCGGGGCGGCAGGCCTTATGTCAGCATCCACTGACCAGCACCCTTGATCCCAGGCCCGAAGGCCGATGGCCATGGTTGTCCAGGGCTGCCGGAAAGGGGGACCCGTCAGCATCTCATACCAACGGCCCTTTGCTCTGGCTTCTCCCCGTCATTGCGAGCCGCCCTGGCCACGCGGCGATCCAGGACTGCAAGGACCCTGCTGGCGGCCCTGGATTGCCGCGTCGCTGCGCTCCTCGCAATGACGGAAAGGGGTCAATGCAAGAGGCCGCTGGTATCAGGCCGCCGAAACCTCGGCGAGCGGCTTGAGAAGATGGCCGAAGCTCTCGATCGGTGCCGGGCGTCCGACCAGCCACCCCTGCACCTCCTCGCAGCCCGCCTCGCGCAGCGCCCCGAGCTGGACTGCCGTTTCCACCCCCTCCGCCACGACCGGCAAGCCGAGGCCGCGGGCCAGGCCCATGACGGCCCGCACGATGGCCATGTCCTGCTGCCCTGACGCCGTGTCGATCCCGGCGACGAAGCTGCGGTCGATCTTCAGCTTGTCGAACGGGAACGCGCGCAGGGTCGCGAGCGAGGAGTAGCCCGTCCCGAAGTCGTCCAGCGCCACCTGGACGCCCAGCCCCTTGAGGCGGTTGAGCGCGGTCAGCACCCGGTCCGCCTCGCGGATCAGCACGCCCTCCGTGACCTCCAGCACGAGGCGCCAAGGCTCCAGGCCGGATGACGCGAGCGCCTGCTCCACGGTTTCGGCGAACGTGTCGCCCTGCTGCGCCTGCACCGGCGAGACGTTCACGGCCACCCGCAGCGGCGACGCCCACCGCGCCGCCTCGCGGCAGGCCTCGCGCAGCACCCAGGTGCCGATCCCCGTGATCGCGCCGCACGCCTCGGCCACCGGGATGAACACGTCGGGCGGGATCACGCCATGCTCAGGATGGTGCCAGCGCAGCAGCACCTCGAACCCGGTGATCTCGCCGCCATCGGCAGTCTCCGACAGCGGCTGCCAGGCAAGCCTGAACTCGCCGCGTGCCGTGGCCTGGCGTAGGTCGCGCTCCAAGGCGCGGCGCTCGCGCAGCTCGTGGTCCATCTCCGGCCGGAAGAACGCCGCCCGGTTCTTGCCCGCCCACTTGGCCCGGTAAAGCGCCGTGTCGGCGTTGTGGAGCAGGGTTTCAGGGTCGTCCCCGTCGGCGGGGAACAGCGCGACGCCCACCGAGGCCGTCACGGCCCGCTGCGGCTCGCCCACGCCGAGGTCGTACGGCTCGGCCAGCGCCTCCACGAGCCGCTCCGCCAGCGCCCGCGCCGTCTCGGTCTGGATGGGGTCGGCCTGCAGCACGACGAACTCGTCGCCCCCGAGGCGCGCGACGGTGTCGGTGTCGCGCACGCCCTGGCCGAGCCGGGCCGCGACCTCGCGCAGCAGGCGGTCGCCCGCCGCGTGGCCGTGCAGGTCGTTCACCGCCTTGAACCCGTCGAGGTCGAAGCAGAGCACGGCCAACGTGCCCCCGCCGCGCCGGGCGCGGCTGACCGCCTCGCTGATCCGGTCGTGCAGCAGCGACCGATTGGCCAGGCCCGTGAGCGCGTCATGGTGGGCGAGCCGGTAGATCCGTTCCGCCGTCGCCCGGTGCTCGGTCACGTCCTGGCACACGCCGCGCACCGCGACCGCCCGCCCCGAGGCGTCGGTCTCGACGTGCGTCTCGGCCCAGAACCAGCCCACGCCGCCGTCCGGACGCTTGACGCGCCACTCGGCCTCCACCGTGCCCTCGCCGGTCATCGCCCGCGCCAGCGCGCCCGCGGCCGCCGCCCGGTCCTCGGGATGGACAAGGCCCAGCAGGTTCTCCGCCGTCGGCTCGAACGTCCGCGGGTCGGTGCCGAGCAGCTTGTGCAGCTCGTCCGACAGCGCCAGCGTGCCTTCGGCCAGGTCGCGCCGCCAGGTGCCGATGCGGGCCACCCGGTGCGCGTCGCTCAGCTCCGCGGCCTGCGCCGCGGAGGCCAGGGCGGCTTGGTCGCGCTCCTGCGCCCGCGTCAGCGCCGCGCTGGTCTGGTCCTCGGCAAGCCGGGCCAGCTCGTCGCGCCGCAGCATCTCGCGCGCGTTCAGCAGGTAGGTCCGCCGCTGGTGCCGTTCGAGGCGGTAGTTCGCAAGCAGGGTGAACCCGCACGCCGTGACGACCGAGCCGAAGATCATCCCCTTGACGTCCGGGCTGATGCCGTCGAGCAGCCAAAGGTCGATGGCGCTGCAGAGCACGATGGCCGCCGAGGCGGGAACGGCGAAGCGGAAGCGGACCGCCGCCAGAACATTTATGTAAAGCAGCGACAACAGCGGGGAGTAGCGGAAGAACACGGCCGCGGGGAACACGCTGCCCTGGTATGCGATCACGGTGGCGAACAGGCTGACCCCCCCCGCGAACACCTGCGACATCTCGCGACGGAACGGCGACCGCTCGATCCTGAGATAGACCACCACGGCAAGTATCGTCGGGGTCATGAAGCCGATCTGGACGACGAGCACGCGCCAGGCCACGTCGGGAAGCAGCTTGAAGTAGTTGACCAGGAACAGGTCGCACAGGGCGAAGCCGATCAAGCCGTAGAGCCTGAACACCCGGCGCCGCTCCGGCCCGGCCTCATGCTCGAACTCCGCTTCCAGCGCAGGGGGGAAGGACAGTTGAAGGCCTTTCCGCGCCAGCACGCTGTCGATCAGGCCGGCGCGGGCCTGCGCCGCCTCAGTCCCCTCCCGCTCTGGCACCGCTTCGACCATAGGCGTCCCTCCACCCGGCTGCCCCGGACTGAGGCAACTCGGGGTTTAGAATGGCCCCCAGTTCCTAAAGTTAGGTTAAACGTCCGGTCGGCGGCGGTTGCGGTTTGATGCCAGCGGCCGTTTGCTTGCATCGTTTCTGCGTCATTGCGAGGAGCGCAGCGACGCGGCAATCCAGGGGCCGGCGGCGCGCATGC
>CAXTTB010000381.1:0-4170 GCA_964246905.1 uncultured Acetobacteraceae bacterium
GTCCGGCACGCCGCGCAGCGGTACGGCGTGGCATCGCTCAAGATCCGCCACCACGCCCAGCTCGGCTATGTCATCGAGGCGCCGGCGGCGGCCGTGGAGAAGCTGCAGGCGCACCCGGACCTCACGCTGCGCCAGGCGATGGCCAACGGCGCCCGTTTCGGCTGCGCGGAGCTTGCCGACCTCGACCGCCGCATTAGCGAGGCCGCGGACCGCGCCGCGGCGCGGGAGCGGGTGGTGTTCGCGCCGCTGGTCGAGGCCGTGCTCGCCGAGGCCGACGCCATCACCGCCTGCGCCGGCACGCTGGCCCGGCTGGACGTGCTGCAGTCCTGCGCCCGGCTCGCGGAGGGCGGGCGCTGGTGCCGCCCTGTGGTGACGGAGGACGACCAGTTCTCCATCCGCTGCGGCCGCCATCCCGTCGTGGAGGACGCGCTGGGAGGGACCGCGGCCTTCGTGCCGAACGACTGCGACCTGTCGGCCGCGCGGCGCGTGCTGCTGCTGACCGGGCCGAACATGGCGGGCAAGAGCACCTTCCTGCGGCAGAACGCGCTGATCGCCATCCTGGCGCAGGCCGGGCTGCCGGTGCCGGCGGAGAGCGCCCGGGTCGGCGTGGTGGACCGCCTGTTCAGCCGGGTGGGCGCCGCCGACGACCTCGCGCGTGGGCGCAGCACCTTCATGGTGGAGATGACGGAGACCGCCGCGATCCTGCACCAGGCCGGCCCGCGGTCGCTGGTGATCGTGGACGAGATCGGCCGCGGCACCAGCACGCTGGACGGCCTGGCCATCGCCTGGGCCGTGCTTGAGGCGCTGCACGGCCAGATCCGCTGCCGGACGGTGTTCGCGACGCACTTCCATGAATTGGCAGACTTGGCGGCGCAGATGCCGCGGCTGCGTCCCCACACCATGCGGGTCAAGGAATGGCGCGGCAGCGTCGTGTTCCTGCATGAGGTCGCGGAGGGCGCGGCCGGCCGCAGTTGGGGCGTGCACGTGGCGCAGTTGGCCGGGGTGCCGCAGGCCACGGTGCGCCGGGCGGCCGCCCTGCTCGCCGCATTGGAGAAGGGCCGCCACGGCAGGCCGGCGGAGCTGCCGTTGTTCGCCCGGTTGGCCTCCGAACCTATTCACGATGCCGCCATTGAAATTGCCCACGAAACCACGTTGGCACCCGATGCGCTGCGGGACGCGCTGGAGGAGGTCGATCCCGACCGGCTGACGCCCCGGGACGCGGTGGAGATTCTCTACCGCCTCAAGGCACTCGCTGCTGTTCCCCCGGCAAATCCAGGCGTAACATAGGGTTGATGTCCCAAATCCTGCCCTTGCCCGACCGGCCCGAGGAGGCCGTCACGCTCCTGACCACGGCGCTCCGCGGCGCCACGGCGGGCGGAAAACCGCCCCCGCGCGATGCGGCGCTCAGCATCTTCCGCCGCTACCTGACCCGCGTGCAGCACCATGTCCAGGAACGGTTCGAGGCCGGGGGCATGAGCGGGCTGCAGGCCGGGCGCCTGCTGGGCCGGCTGACCGACGGCGTGATCGGGGCGCTGCGCGACTACGCCAGCACGGATGCGACCGGCTTCGACGCGGCCCCGGCCATCTCAGAAAGGATGGTGGTCCCGGCCCAGGCCGGGCAGATAACGGTCGTCGCCACCGGCGGCTACGGGCGCGGCGTGCTGGCGCCGTTCAGCGACATCGACCTGCTGTTCATCACCGCGGACCGCCCGGCTGCACCCACGCTCGCCGCGGTCGAGTTCATGCTGTACTTCTTGTGGGACCTCGGCCTCAAGGTCGGCCACGCCACGCGGTCGGTGGCGGAGTGCATCGCCGAGTCGGAGCGGGACCTCACCATCCGCACCTCCCTGCTCGACGCGCGGCTGCTGGCCGGCGACGCCGGGTTGTTCGAGGCGTTCCAGGCGCGCTTCAAGCAGTCCTGCGCCGACGCCGGGGCCGGCGGCTTCATCGCGGCCAAGCAGGCGGAGCGCGACGCCCGCCACCACCGCTACGGCGAAACGCCGTTCCTGGTCGAACCCAACATCAAGGAGGGCCGCGGCGGCCTGCGCGACATGCAGACGCTGTACTGGATGTCGCGCTACGTGTTCGACACCCAGGTGATGGGCGAGCTGGTCGGTCCCGAAAGCCCCGGCGGCGGCATCCTCACCCACCAGGAAGCCAAGCACGGGCGGCGGTCGTGGGACTTCCTGTGGACCGTGCGCTTCCACCTGCACTACATCGCAGGAAGGGCCGAGGACCGGCTGACCTTCGACCTGCAGCCGGTCGTCGGCGCCCGCATGGGCTATATCCGGCACGGACGGCAGGACGGCGTCGAGCGGTTCATGCGCCACTACTTCCTGACGGCGCGCGAGATCACCCGGATCACCATGGTGCTGGAGCCGGCGGTCGTGCGCGCCGCCCTCGGCCCGCCGGCGCTGGCGGGTGCCACGGACGCGGCGCTGCTGGAACAGGGCTTCGTGCTGGCGGACGGCAAGCTGATGTCCGCCCCGAACCGGCGGTTCGGCCACCACCCCATCGCCATGCTGCAGATCCTGCAGGTGGCGCGGGACCGGGCGCTGGAGCTGCACCCGCTGGCGCTGCGCGCGCTGATCCGCCACGAGCGCGGGGCGATCCAGCTCCGCGGCGACCCGGCGGCGGCGGCGGTCTTCCTCGACCTGCTCTGCGGACGCGACGGCGAGCACAGCCACGCGGCCGGCGCGAAGTGGCTGGCCATCCTGAACGAGACCGGCTTCCTCGGGCGCTACATCCCGGACTGGGCGCGCATCGTCGGGCAGATGCAATTCGACACCTACCACGTCTTCACGGTGGACGAGCACACCATTGAGGCGGTGCGCGTGCTCAACGCCCTGGAACGGGGCGAGCTGTCGGACGTGGCGCCCATCGCATCCGGCCTGGTCGAGGACCTGCAATCCCGCCGGGCGCTGTATGCCGCGACGCTGCTGCACGACATCGCCAAGGGCCGCGGCGGCGACCATTCCGAACTCGGGGCGGAGATCGCGACGCAGATCGGCCCGGCCATCGGCCTGTCGGCCGAGGAAACCGAGACGGTGAGCTGGCTGGTGCTGCACCACCTGATGCTCAGCCAAACTGCGTTCAAGCGCGACATCGACGACCCAAAGACCATCCTCGACCTCGCCGACACCATCCAGTCGCCGGAGCGGCTCAAGCTGCTGCTCGTGCTGACCGTCGCCGACATGCGCGCCGTCAGCGCCAAGGTGTGGAACGGCTGGAAGGCGACCCTGCTGCGGGAGCTGTACTCCCGGGTCGCCGACGTGCTGGCCGGCGGCCTCGCCACCACGGAGCGCGACGTGCGGGTGGCGCGTGCCAAGGAGGCGGCCGGGCATTACCTGGCCGACTGGCCGGAGGCCGACCGGGACTTCTACTACGGCCTCGGCTACCCCGGCTACTGGCTCAGCTTCGACCCTGAGACCCACGCCCGGCACGCCCGGCTGATCCGCGACGCGGAGCGCCGGGGCGCGCCGCTCACCGTCGATACCGAGCCGCTGCCGGCCCGCGCGGTGACGGAGGTGACGATCTACACCGCCGACCACGCCGGGCTGTTCAGCCGGATCGCCGGCGCCTTGGCGGTCGCGGGCGCGTCCATCGTCGATGCGCGCATCCATACGCTGACCAATGGCAGCGCACTCGACACGTTCTGGATTCAGGACACGGCCGGCGGCGCCTTCGACGCGCCGCACCGCCTGGCCCGGCTGCATGTGCTGATCGACCAGGCGCTGTCCGGGCGGCTGGCGCTGGCCGGCGAGATCCGCCGGGCGTCCCGGGCACTGCTCGGCCGGCGGATGCGGGCGATCCATGTGCCGCCCCGCGTCGTGGTCGATAACCGCGCCAGCAACACGCACACGGTGCTGGAAGTGAATGGCCGCGACCGGCCGGGCCTGCTGCACGACGTGACGGCGGCGATCAGCGAGCAAGGGCTGCAGATCGCCTCCGCCCACGTCACGACCTACGGCGTGCGGGCGGTCGATGTGTTCTACGTCAAGGACGTGTTCGGCCTGAAGATCGAGAACGAGCGCAAGCTGGCCGTCTTGCGCAAGGCCCTGCTGACGGCCCTGCAAACGCCCGAGGACAGCACGCCGGAGGCCGTGCTGCCCGGCCGCCGCAAGCGCGAGGCGGCAGCCTGACAGTGCGGGACACCTAACCCGGCACTAA
>CAXTTB010000382.1:0-4162 GCA_964246905.1 uncultured Acetobacteraceae bacterium
CCATGATCGCCATGCCGGTCGCCATGCCGCGCCGGTCCGGGAACCACTTGATGAGGGTGGAGACCGGCGAGATGTAGCCCAATCCCAGGCCGATGCCGCCGATCACGCCGGACCCCAGCCACAGCAGCCAAAGCTGGTGCACGTACACGCCCAGCGCCGAGACCGCGAGGCCGCCGCACCAGCACAGCGTCGCCACGAACGCCGCCTTGCGCGGACCCGCCCGCTCCAGCCAGCCGCCCCAGATCGCCGCGGAGGAGCCGAGGAACACGAAGAACAGCGTATACATCACGCTGACGTCCGACACGCGCCAGTCGCAGGCCGTCGTGACCAGCGCCTGCAGCAGCGAGGTGTCGGCCGAGCAGGCGACCGGGGCGGTGACGCCCAGCGCCCGCGAGAGCGGCAGCCAGAACACCGAGAAGCCATACGCCATGCCGATGCAGAGATGGATCGCCAGCGCGGCCGGCGGCACCAGCCAACGGTTGAAGCCGGGCCGCGCCACGGTCCGGCTGCGGCTGAGCAGGCCGCCTTTGGCATCGCCCGCGTCCAGCAGGTTTGTTCCCTCCATTGGTGACGTGCTCCCTCGATTGACGACCCAATGCGCGCGGGTGTTCGTCAGTTTCTTAAATTCAGTGTCGTGAATGTGATAAGTTGCCGGACGCTATGCTGACGCCGCGTCAGCATCAGGAACGATGCGGCCAGGATGGGTGAACACCTCGAACCCGTCGTCCCGTGCGATGCCGGCCACCGTGATGCCGGCCCCCTCCGCCACCCGGAGCGCCAGGGCCGTCGGCGCCGACACCGCGGCCAGCACCGGGATGCCGATGCGGGCGGCCTTCTGCACCAGCTCGACCGAGACGCGGCTGGTCATCACCAGGATGCCGGACGCGGGGTCCCTGCCGGCGTGAGCCATGGCGCCGGCGAGCTTGTCCAGCGCGTTGTGCCGTCCCACGTCCTCCCGCACCAGCGGCGGGCAGCCGGGCTGCACGAACCCGGCGGCGTGGACCGCCCGGGTCACGCGGTTGAGGGCCTGTGCCGGAAACAACGACGCCACGGCCGCCTGCACCTGCGCGGGCGAGAACGTCATTCCACGGGGCACGGGCGGGGCGGCGCGCATGGCCTGGTCCAGGCTTTCCAGGCCGCACATCCCGCAGCCCGTGGGTCCCGCCATCTGACGCCGCCGGGCTTCCACCGCCTGCATCGCGGATGCGGAGATCCACATGCGCAGCTCGATGCCGTGCGGCGCCGGGACCACCTCAAGCTCCTCGATCCCGGCGGCATCCGCGACGATGCCCTCGGTGATGGTGAAGCCCAGGGCGAAGTCCCGCAGGTCGCCCGGCGTCGCCATCATCACGGCATGGGCGATGCGGTTGTAGGAAAAGGCGATGGCCGTCTCCTCCGGCACCATGCGCTCGCCGGCCGCGGGAACGCCGTCCCGCCACGCCGTCGCTGGCCGGCGCTGCGAAGGGGCCGGCACCGCCATGCGGGCAGCGTCGGATTGGACGTCATGGTCCGACACGCCCATCTGGCCTCAATCATAAAAACAGAGACATAGGACTTGGTGCCAACAAGGTTGGGTGCAAGAGAGGCCGTCGCCGCCCTCACGCCGCGGCCAGCCCCGCAGTCTTGCACCGCCCCTGCGGAATGCTGATTTATGCCGGGACACGCCCGCAAGGAGCCACCCTGATGCCCGCATTATCCGTCCTGGATCTCGCCCCCATCCCGCAGGGATCGACGCCCGGCGACGCGCTCCGCAACGCCCGCGACCTGGCGCAGCACGCCGAGCGCCTCGGCTTCCGGCGCTACTGGCTGGCCGAGCACCACAACATGGTGGGCATCGCCAGCGCGGCGACGGCGGTGGCCATCGGCTTCGTCGCGGGCGGCACGAGCACGATCCGCGTCGGCTCCGGCGGCGTCATGCTGCCCAACCACTCGCCCATGGTGATCGCCGAGCAGTTCGGAACCCTGGAGTCGCTGTATCCCGGGCGGATCGACCTGGGCCTCGGCCGCGCGCCGGGCACGGACCAGCGGACGCTGCGCGCGCTGCGGCGCGGTCCGGACGGCGCCGACCAGTTCCCGCAGGACGTGCTGGAACTCCAGGCGCTGCTGGGGCCGGTGCAGCCCGGCCAGGCGGTGCAGGCGGTGCCCGGCGCCGATACCCACGTCCCGCTCTGGATTCTGGGGTCCAGCACCTACGGCGCGCAGCTCGCCGCGATGCTGGGCCTGCCCTACGCCTTCGCCTCGCACTTCGCCCCCGATGCGCTGCACCAGGCGCTCGCCACCTACCGCGCCCGCTTCGAACCCGGCCAGATCGAGCGCCCCCACGCCATGGTCGGCGTGAACGTCGTGGCCGCCGACACGGATGCGGAAGCGCGGCGGCTGTTCACCTCGGCGCAGCAAAGCTTCGTCAACATGTTCCGCGGCACCCGCGGCAAGCTGCTGCCGCCCATCGACGACATCGAGGCCTACTGGTCGCCGATGGAGAAGGCGCAGGCCAGCGCCATGCTGCGCTGCTCCATCGTGGGCGGGCCGGAGACGGTGCGGCGCGGGCTGGCGCAGTTCGTGGAGCAGACCGGCGCCGACGAGCTGATGGTCGCCTCCGCCGTCTGGGACCACGCCGCGCGCAAGCGGTCCTACGAGATCCTGGCGGAGGTCCACGCCGCGCCGTCGCTCGACCGGGTCGCCGCGTGACCGACGACCCCGGGGCGGGCACGCCGACCAAGCTCACGGCCTCGAAGCAGCGATGGGCGCAGGAAGGCCGGTTCCTGACCGGCCATACGGCGCGCCCGGAGGCGGAGCGGCTGCCGCCGGGCCAGCACCTGGTGACGAACTGGCCGGTGCTGGACCTGGGGATGCATCCGGACGTCCCGGCCTCGCGCTGGCGCCTGGAGGTGTTCGGTGCCGTGGAGCGTCCGGTCAACTGGGACTGGGCCGGGTTCCAGGCGTTGCCGCAGACGCGCGCCGTGTCCGATATCCACTGCGTCACCACCTGGTCCCGTTACGACAACGCCTGGGACGGCGTGCTGACCCGCGACCTGCTGGACGCCGTGGCGCCGCGGGCCGACGCGCGGCATGTCGTGCTGCAAAGCTACGACGGCTACACCACGAACCTGCCGCTCGCCGACTTCGCAGCGGAAGGCGCGTTGCTTGCCCATCGCTGGCAGGGCACGCCGCTCGACCAAGCCCACGGCGGGCCGGTGCGGCTGGTCGTGCCGCACCTGTATTTCTGGAAAAGCGCCAAGTGGCTGCAGCGCATCGAGTTCCGGGCCGAGGACCGCCCGGGATTTTGGGAAGTACGCGGCTACCACAACCGCGGCGACCCTTGGGCCGAGCAACGTTACTCCGAGGAGTAGTGCGGCCTCGGCTTACGCCAACTCGCTGCCAGATCACTCTGATCTTGCAAGATATCTTGAGCCGCCATGCCGGGACCGTCCCCGGGCATGGCGGCTGTTGGCACAAGCAGGCGTTCAGGTCGCGGCGTTGGCGGCCTTGAGCTTCTTCTTGGCCGCGGGGCTTGTGGCGCTGAGCGTCTTGGCGGCGGCGCTGCGGGCCGCCGGGCTTTTCGCGGTCTTCATGGTCTTGGCGGCGGCCGTCTTGGTTTCCGGGGCTGCGGCCTTGGGCGCCGCCTTTTTCGTGGGCGGCTTGGCCGCGGACGCCGTAGGCTTGGCCGCCTTGGCCGGCGCAGCCTTCGCGGGCGCTGCCTTGGCCTTGGCCGTGGCGGCCTTGGTCGCCGTGGTCTTGGCTGGAGCGGCTTTGGCTGCGGCGGTTTTGGCCGGGGCGCGGACGGCCATGGCTTGCGCCCGCGGGCGCTTTGTCGTCTTGTCGTCGTTCATCAGGGATGCCTTCCTTGACGGGGTTGGGTGACGCACGTCGCGGGGCACGGCGAGACGCGGCATTGCCGCACGAATCGTTTACGTACCGACCGGATTTACGTCACGCGGCGCTGGGTCTCATGTCAATGAAAACCAGCATTCCCTACAAATTTCGACATAAATTGCGAGGCTATCCCTCGTCTCCGGCGGCGTTCCACCAGGCGAGGCGGGCGTCGCTGGCACTTTGTCGGCGATGGTCGATGTCAGGCCGCAACAACACCCCGTTCAGCGTTGGGAAAGCGGCACGAACGTCAGGTTCTCCGGCCCGGTGTAGTTCGCCGCCGGGCGGATGA